>DASUEL010000099.1:0-17671 GCA_036275095.1 Bdellovibrionales bacterium | reverse complement strand
TGATGACACCCACGAGCTTTTTCGAATCCATCGATTCGACGACCGGGATTTCGCCGCAGTCGCATTCCACCATCATACGGGCGACGGCTTGCAGATCGGTCGTCACGCCGCAAACCGCTGGGTCCTTAGTCATAAGATCTTTTGCTGTTTGCATATTTGCTCCTTTGAGTTCGTGAGGTTGGTTCTCAAGACGCCCCAAGCTACCAAAGGAGTCGCGAAGACTTTTGGCTCAAATGTGAGAAGAAATCCGAGGATTTGCGTTGGCCATCGGGCTTTGTGGAGAAATCTAGACAATTAATACATATATTCGGCGGGCTCGCTCGGGATTGAATGTTCGTATGGGAATCTTGGGGGGGAATCAGGATTCGTCGGGCGGCACGGCCATACAGGCATCGGGCCGAATTCTGACCAGCGTTCATCGGGGTCGCGACCACCTGGTCGAAACCATGAGCTGCGGGGAGTGGCCTGACGCCGCTGATGCGATCGGCAAACCGCTGCGTGATGCGTGGCCGGATGCAGATCCGGCGTTTCTGGGCGCGCTCGATCGCGTTTACAGCACCGGGCTCGAGCTGCACGTCGATTCGTTCACGACGGGGTTCAGGCTCGGGCTGAGCCCTTCCAACTGGCATCTCAAGATCTCTCCGCTCAAAGATAAAAATAATCAGGTGACGGGTGTCGCCGTTTTTGCGGTCGACACGACGTTTTTCACCCGCATGCGCGATCAAGCCACCCGCGAAGCCCGTCGCCTGCGGCACGAGCTTAATGAGGCCCGTGAAGCCGCGAATGCCGCCACCCGCGCAAAGAGCTGGTTTCTGACCAACGTCAGCCACGAAATCCGCACTCCGCTCAACGCGATCATGGGGTTCACTGAGCTGCTCGCGACCGGCGCGGTCAAGCGCGACGAAAAACAAAAATACATGGATGCCGTCCGCCGCAACGGCGAAATTCTGAGCCGGCTGGTCGGCGACGTCCTCGAGCTCTCGATACTCGAGAACGGGCAGCTCCCGATCCGAAGCGAGCGTGTTTCACCCTGGCTGATTGCCCGCGAAATCGAAGCCGACCTTTCGGCGCGCGCGCTGGAGCGCGGTCTTCGTTTCACCGTGGCCGCCGACAGCGTCCTCCCGGAGGCGATCCTCACCGATAGCGTGCGGTTTCGCCAGGTGCTCACTCAACTGGTTGAAAACGGTCTGAAGTTCACGTTGCGCGGCGAAGTCTCGCTTCGCTTGGCCTGGCTCGAGCGGGAGAACATCCTCGATTGCCGCGTCGTCGATACCGGAACGGGCATTGCGCCGGTACACGCGACGAAGCTCTTTCAGCCGTTCGCGCAGATCGACGCCTCTAGCACGCGCCGGCACGGCGGCTCGGGTCTCGGGCTCGACATTTCGCGCCGCCTCGCACGGGCCATGGGAGGCGACGTCGAGCTCGAATGGAGCGAGCCCGGGCGCGGCAGCACCTTCCGCTTCTGGATCAAAACGAAGGGCGCCGAGATGGTCGCACGTCCCAGCCCCGCCTCCACCCGCGATTCGACTGCCCGCCGGCCGCTTGATGGATCACGCATTCTCGTCGTGGAAGACGCACCTGACAATCGGGCGCTCGTCGGCAAGTTTCTGACTCTGGCCGGTGCGCAGGTCGAATTCGCGGTGAACGGGCTGGAAGGCGTTGAAAAAGCGCTGAAGAAATCGTTCGACGTGATTTTGATGGACATCCAAATGCCCGAGCTCGACGGCTATGAGGCGACCGCGCATCTGCGATGGAAGAAATACGCGGGCCCGATACTCGCGCTGACCGCCCATGCGCTGGCGGAAGAGCGCGACCGCTGTTTTCGGGTCGGCTGCAACGAGCATTTGACGAAACCTGTTGATCGCCACGTGCTCGTCGATACAATCTCGAGGTATGTCCACCGCGACAACTGAACAGGCCAGAAGCCGCTCCCGCGTGCATTGCTCGCTCCGCGAGCTCGTCCTCTATTATCTGAAGCTCGGATCCATCGGTTTCGGAGGCCCCGTGGCCCTTTTGGGTTACATGCAGAAGGACCTCGTCGATACGCGAAAATGGGTTGATCAGAAGGACTTCAATGACGGGCTCGCGCTCGCTCAGCTTTGTCCCGGCCCGATCGCTTCACAGCTGAGCATGTACATCGGTTGGCTCAGCCGCGGTCCGCTCGGCGCTTTTCTGACCGGTGCCGCGCTGGCTTTGCCGGCTTACGTGCTCGTGCTCGCTCTGTGCTGGGTGTACATCAGCTATGGCGAAATGCCGCCGCTTAGGCGAGTATTCGGCGGCATGAGCGGCGCCGTGCTGGTGGTGATCTTGTTTGCCGCCTGGCGCCTCTTTAAGAAGACGGTCTCGAAGCGCCGCGATTTGACGGCGATTGCCGCGGTCACGCTCGTGTTGACCATCGTCGCGGGCTCCGAGCTGTTCTGGGTCTTTGTCGCCGCGGGTGTTGCGGCGACATGGACGGGTAGAAAGCTGGGCCCCGCCGCCTTTTTCGCGTTTCCGGGTTTCATCGGGCAAGACGCGGCCACGCTCAAGAAAATGGCGTGGTATTTTTTCGAAGTCGGCGCCATGGTCTTCGGGAGCGGCATGGTGATCGTGCCGTTTCTTTATCAAGGCGTCGTGGCCGAATATCGTTGGCTGAATGAAACTCAATTTCAAGACGCGCTTGCCGTCGCGATGGTGACGCCGGGGCCCGCCGTCATCACGGTCGCATTCATGGGCTTTTTGATCTCGGGGCTTCCGGGCTCACTCATCGCGCCCGCCGGTATTTTCGGCCCGTGCTACATCTTCACGATTCTCGTCGCGCCGGTGTTTCATCGCATCGTCGGCCGCAACGAAGCCGCGAATGATTTCGTCGAAGGTGTCTCGGCCGCCGCGGTCGGCGCCATCGGCGGCGCCGTGCTGCTGATCGCCTGGAAAACGGCCTGGTCGCCAGTCACGATCGGCGTTTTTCTCGGAGCCTTCGCGCTCATTTACCGCCGCACACCCGACGCGCTGGTCATTCTGCTCGCCGGTGCGGCGGGATATCTGCTTCTTTGATTCTCCCGCGCTAATTTCGGCGCTCATTCTAATGCGGGCTAATGTGGGGCCCTTTTCACAAAACGACAATAAGTGACGGATAAAGTTGGGCTACACGCAGTGTTCAACCTAGGAGGTACTTCTATGCAAACCGAGATCCATAGCGATCAAGAAGGCGGGCTGACCCGTTCGATCGAAGTTCAAACCAGCAAGGCTCCGAGCATCAGCTATCTGACTCTGGCCGTTGGAAGCATGATCGCATCAGCCGGCCTGGCATTCGCCGGTCGCCGCGAGCTCGCGAATTTCGTGGGACTTTGGGTGCCGTCAATTCTCGTCATTGGCTTGTACAACAAGCTCGTCAAAGTCGAAAAAGAGTTGGGCGCGACCTATCACTGATTCGGGTGACAAAGAGCAAAAAAAAGGCGGCATGATTGCCGCCTTTTTTTTGGGCTGGAGCCCTTTATACGTTTCCGTCGTCGTCGTCGTTATCCAAGCCTTGGCCGGTCGTACCTCTGTTCTGGTTTTGACCTTGCTGGCTCTGACCTTGCTGGCCTTGATTGAATCCGCCTTGTTGGCCGGCTCCGGCCTGGCGATTCATGTCAGAGCCGCCGCCGATTCCGGCGCCAGACTGTTGGCCACCGCCTTGGCCGCCTTGGTTTTGGCCCGTTTGACCTTGCTGGTTGTTGTTTACGTTATCGTTAGCCATAGTCCTTCCCTCCTTGTGGGTGCGACTACGCTAACAGCGAAGTGTGCGTTTGCGTCGTTCGCCCATGTGAAGTTTTGGACACGACTTTGCCGCGACTGTAGCCGGGCCTCAACATTCTCCGCCGTGGGCTGGGGCTCTCTTCGCGCAACTCGTTGTGTATTTTAGTTGCCGCCGTGGCGGCGTGTCCCGCGGCGACTGAAATCTGGGCCAGGTGGCTCACACAATCGCCGACACCAAATAAATCTCGTTTAGACAATTTTTGATCGCGATCGGCGAGCAGATAGCCCTCTGCCGTTCGGCGCAGGCCTGTTAGGTGCGCGAACGCGGAGTCATTCACGGTCGCGCCGAGCATGATGTAGTTCACCTCCGAGATGAACGGCCGCTGGCCTTCGAGGTGAATCCACGACGCTTTGTGCATGCGGGCAGGTTCGACCGCCGCCAGGCGACCGCGCTTCACGTCGACTCCGGCGCGCTCGAGCTTCCCAGCCCAGGAGCGGGAGAGCTCACAGCCGGGCTCGATGACCACGCGCAGGCGGCTCGTGTACGCCGAAAGAAACATGGTGCTTTTGAAACCGTGCTCGTCGCGGGCGAAGACGGTGATCTTCTTTCCGCGATACTCATACGCGTCGCAAATCGGGCAGTATCTGAGAAGCCCGCGGAGCCTGAGGTCGGCGACGTTGTCGAGGTTTGGCTGGTGATCTTCTATGCCCGTGGCGAGTATGACCTTGCGCGCACGAAGCGAGCCGCCGCCGGTTTCAAGTTCAAATCCGCCGCGTTCGAGCGGCCGCAGGCGTGCGTGAGCGCTCAACGTTTCGGGTCCCAACTTGCGGAACTGGCGCTGAAGCCGCTCCAGCAGGCGGGGCCCCGAGATGCCGCGTTCATAACCGAGAAGGTTGTGTGTCTTTGGAATCCACGCCGCGCGCGGGATTCCACCGTTGATCAGAATCGTGCGGCGCTGAAACCTGCGAAGATAAATTCCGGCTACCAGGCCCCCGGGCCCCCCGCCGATGATGGCGCAGTCGAAGTCAAAAACCACGAACCCTCCACGAGCGGCGCACGATAAGCCAAAACTCACGAATTGCACGGTGCGAAACCGTGAAGATTTGAATGAGGTTCGCGTCTCGGAATGAAGCGACCTGAAGATTCTTGAAGGGCGAGTGTTGGGCGGCGGCCAAGGGCTCAAAACGAGAAGTTTAAGATTTCTTCCGATTTGTGGGGCGAATCGAAATTCAGCTCACATCAACCGTGGCTTTCGCGGCGGCACAGTCTCGCGGCGAGGCGCCGGCCGCCTCGGGCCGGGACGAAAGCCCTGTCTCAATTTGCGATCTGACCTAAAGTCGTGCGCGGCTTAACCGATAAGAAACACGAGGGAAATTGCACGTGAAAGGGTTCCACTGGTCCTTGATAAGATCAGCCAGTCCTACAGGCCTGCGGTGTATTCATCGCTTGGGCGCCGTGCTTTCTTTGTTGAGCCTCACGTCTTGCGGATTCGTTTTCGAAAACATCGCAGATCTCGCCGGCAATCACGATTTGCTTCCGACGATCTCCGAGTTCAAACTCGCGGATCCTGCGACCGGCAGCGCGATCCTCACGAATCAAACTCAAGTTTCAACCGTGATCAGCAGCGACATCTCGGACGCGTTTTGGTGTTTGAGCGAGTCGCAGTCGGCGCAGCCGTCCTCGACCGCCGAGCCTTGCAACGGCGGGGGCGGGCCCGAGAACGGGTGGTGGACCACACGGCCGTCGGCAGCAATTCTTTCAGGCGGAAGCGGCAACAAAACGGTTTACCTCTGGGTCGCCTCGAGGTCGGGCAAGGTGAGGCCCGAGCCGCTCACCGCGCAGATCGAGCTCGATCAGGGCTTGCCGTCAGCGTCGATCACCACGAATCCGCCTCTACAAACGGCCTCGAACGCAGCGACGTTTTTGTTTTCCGGTGCCGATAATGAGAGCGGCCTGCTGAGGCTTCAATGCAAGCTCGACAACGCCGCGTATTCATCGTGCTCGAGCCCGCTCTCGTTTGCGAGCCTTGCCGACGGTAATCACGTGCTCTATGTCCAGGCGATTGACAGAGCCGTAAACCAGTCGCCGGCGATTTCGTATACCTGGCAAGTCGATACGGCGTCTCCCTTGGTGGTGTTGAACTCACAGCCGAACAATCCTACGAACGACAGCGCCGGCACCTTCGTTTTTTCGGGCAACGACGGTTCGGGAACCGGCGTGACCGGCTTTCAGTGCCGGGTCGACGCCGGCGTGTTCGGCGCCTGCGCGTCGCCGCTCACGCTGCCCGTGATGGCCGACGGCAGCCACACGTTCTATGTCAAAGCCGTCGATGCGGTCGCGAACGAGTCGACGACGCTTTCGTACAGCTGGACGATCGACACCTCGCTGCCGGTGGTGAACATTCTCACGGGTCCGGCCGCGACGGTCAATACGAGCACGGCCAGCTTCACGTTCTCAGCCACCGACACGGGAACGGGCGTCGCGCAAATCGAGTGCAGCCTAGATGGCGGCGCTTATGCCGCTTGCTCGAGCCCGAAAACGTACAACGGCCTCGCGGACGGATCGCACACTTTCGATTTGCGCGCGGTCGACGGCGCCGGTAACGTCTCGCTCGTCGCGAGCCGCGGCTGGAGCATCGACACGAGCGTACCGTCGGTGACCGTCGTGATCGCGCCGGCTTCGCCCACGAACCAAGTTTCACAAACGGTGAGCGGCACCTGTTCCGACACGGGCACGGGAATCCAGGCGGGCGGAGTTCTAATCTGCACGAAGACGTCGGCGTGCAGCTACCCCGGTGATTATCTCGCGAACGTGAACTGCGCCGCGGGCAGCTACACTCATAACATTGCGCTCGCGCAGGGCACCTACGACATCAAGGTCGTAGCCCTCGACGGCGCGGGCAACGCTTCGGCGCCGGCCGGAACGACGGGCGTCAGCTACGTCGTCGACACGACGGATCCGACGGTAAACCTTTCCGGCACGCCCACGAACCCCTCGAACGACGTGAACCCGTCATTCACATTCTCTGGAACCGATGTCGGCGGCGCCGGTCTCGCGGGCTTCGAGTGCGAGCTCGACGGCGGCGGCTTCACCGCGTGCTCGTCTCCGAAAGCCTATACCGGCCTCGCGGCGGGCGCTCATAGCTTCTCGATTCGCGCGGTCGACGGCGCCGGAAATGTTTCGGGCGTTACGACTTACGCTTGGTCGATCGACACCACGGCGCCCACGCTCGTATTCTCCACACCGGCGGCGAATACGCCCGCGCAAACGGGCTTGGCCGTAACGGGAACCTGCGAAACCGGCCTGAGCGTCGCGTTCAGCGGTGATGTCACGGCGCCGGCATCGGCTGCTTGCGCCGCCGGCAATTTCAGCACGACGGTCACATTCACGGCGGGCGAAGGCACGAAGAGCGTGACGGTCACGCAGACCGACGCCGCCGGAAATTCGGGCTCCGCCACGCGCGCCTTCATTCGCGACAACACGAGCCCGACCGTCAGCATCACGGCGCAGCCTTCGAATCCAACCAGTGCTTTGAACGCTTCTTTTAGTTTCACGGCGGCCGACGACGTTCTGCTTGCCGGCACCGAGTGCGAGCTCGACGGAGGCGGCTATGCCGCGTGTACGAGCGCGCACAACATCGCGGGCCCGCTTGCGGCCGGCAGCCACACGTTCAGCGTTCGCTCCATCGATGCGGCCGGGAATATCTCGGCGCCGGCGAGTTACACATGGTCGATCGATACCACGGCTCCTTCGATCGCGATCACGGGCCCCGCTGCCGGAACGCCCGCGCAGACCGGTCTCAGCGTGGCGGGAACCTGCGAGACCGGGCTGACGATCACGTTCAGCGGTGACATCACGGCGCCGGCGTCCGCGCCGTGCGCGGCCGGCGCCTTCAACGAGGCCGTCACGTTCACGGCCGGCGAAGGGCCGAAGACGGTCACCGTTTCGCAAACTGACGGCGCCGGCAACTCCGCGAGCGACTCGCGGGCGTTCGTTCGCGATAACACGAATCCTACGGCGAGCATCACGGCTCAGCCTTCGAATCCGACCAACGCCACCAACGCGTCTTTCTCATTCACGGGCGCCGATGCCAATGGCATCGCGTCTTATCAATGCGAGCTCGACGGAGGCGGCTACGCCGCGTGTACGAGCGCGCACAACATCGCGGGCCCGCTCGCGGCCGGCAGCCACACGTTCAACGTGCGCTCCATCGACGTTGCCGGAAACATCTCGGCGCCCGCCACCTATACTTGGACGGTCGACCTCACGGGTCCCGGCGCGTTCACGATCGCGGGTTATACCGGCGGCTCCGATGCCACAGTCGATGGCTACCTCGTGAATCTGGTTCCGGTCGTGAACTGGAATGCCTCCAGCGACGCGGTTTCATACGATGTCGAAGTGCGCGACAATTCCGGCACCGTCAACGTTTGCGCGCTCACGAATACGGCGGGCACATCGCAAGATTTCACGGCCATTTGCTCGCTCACCGACAACACCACGTACCGCGCGTATGTCATTGCCCGCGATTCCGCGGGCAACACGACGGCCGCCTCGAATAACGGCTTTACGATGAGCGTCGACATGACCGCGCCCGCCAGCACGTGCGGCGGTGTCGCGAGCTTCATCGCGGTCAACTCCGCGACGGCGACCCCGGGATGCTCGGATGCGGCGGGCGGAAGCGGCTGCGCGGGTACCGAGTGCCGCCTCGACGGCGGCGCGTTCGGCGCCTCATGCACCTTCGGCTCGCTCTCTGAAGGCGCGCACACGATCGCGGTCCGCTCGACCGATCTCGCGGGCAACGTGCAAGGCGCCGGTTTCGGCTCGTGCGCGTTCACGGTCGACACGGTCATTCCGACGGTTTCGATCACGGGTCAGCCCGCCGATCCGTCAAACGCCACAGGCCCCTCATTTACCTTCACCGGTAACGGCACCGGAACGGCCGTCGATCACTTCGAGTGCAAGCTCGACGCCGGCGCTTATGCCGTGTGCACGAGCCCGCACGCATTGGCGGGCTTGAGCGACGGAAGCCATACATTTTACGTGAAGTCATTCGATCAGGCGGGGAACGGGTCGCTCGAAGCGAGCTACACGTGGACGGTGAATACCGCGGGCCCCGGCGCCTTCAATATCTCGGGTCTCACCAGTGGCGCCGCGGGCGGGACCGATGCCTCCGCGAACGCGTATCTGGCCCATGGCGTGCCGGTCGTCAACTGGGCCGCCGCTGTCGGCGCCTCCACTTATGATGTGGAGATCCGCGACGCCGCCGGCTCGGCGAACGTGTGCGCGTTGGCGAATACCGCGGGCACGACTTACGATTTCAATACCGTTTGCACGCTAACCGACGGCTTCTATTACAAAGCCTATGTGACGGCGGTGGATGCCGCCACGAACACGCGTCTGGCCGGAAACGCGCCGTACGACTTCTTGGTCGATACGACCGCGCCGTCCTCGAGCTGCGCGGGCATCGCCGCGTTCATCAATTCGGCCTCCGCTACGGCCACCCCGGGTTGCACGGATAGCTCAGCCGGCACGGCGTCTGGGTGCGCCTCGACCCAGTGCCGTCTCGACGGCGGAAGCTTTCAAGCATCCTGCGCCTACACAGGGCTTGCCGACGGCGCCCATTCAATCGCGGTCAAGTCTTACGACAACGCGGGTAACGAACAAACGGCCGGCTTCGGCTCGTGCGCGTTCACGGTCGACACGGTCATTCCGACGGTCTCGGTCACCGGGCAGCCGGCGAATCCCACGAATGCAATCAGCGCCACGTTCACGTTTTCGGGCGATGGCACGGGCAGCGGTATCGCGGGCTTCGAGTGCGAGCTCGACGGCGGCGGCTTCGGTGCGTGCACGAGCCCGCACAACATCGCGGGCCCGCTCGGCGCGGGCGCTCACAGTTTCAGACTCCGCGCGACCGACCAAGCCGGCAACATATCGAACATCGTAACCTACAATTGGACGGTCGACGTCACGGATCCGAACATCACCATCGCTAATCCTGCGATGAACACCGCAGGCCAAACGGGCCTGACGATCGACGGCGCCTGCGAAGACGGTCTGACCGTCGCGCTTTCGGGCGCGGGGTTGAGCGCGCCCGCCACGACGGCCTGCTCGGGCTCGGCGTACTCGGTTGCGATCACGTTCACGGCAGGCGACGGCGTAAAGAACATCGTGGTCTCCCAAACCGACTCCGCCGGCAACACCGGCTCGGCGAATCGCAATTTCATCAAAGACGACACGGATCCGGGCGTGACGATCACGGGAGCGCCCGCCGCGACCACGAATCTGACATCGGCGACGTTCACGTTCACCGGCGATGACGGAACGGGCAGCGGAGTCGTGAGCTATCAGTGCGAGCTCGATAACGGCGGATTCAGCGCGTGCGTCTCGGGCGTGAATTACCCCGGCCCGCTTTCTCAAGCCGCGCACACATTCAAAGTGAAGGCCATCGACGCCGCCGGAAATGAAACGACACCCGCGGTGTCACACGCCTGGACCATCGTGAACAACTCGTCGCCGGTCGCCGTCGACGATACGGCAAACGTCGATGAAGGCTCCGCTGCCGGAGTCGTCGTGAGCGTGCTGGCAAACGATACCGACTCCGACGCCGGCGATACGCTGACGGTTTCCGGCAAGACGGACGGCACGAACGGCACTGTCACCATCGAAGCCGGGAACACCACGGTCAAATACGTGCCCAATGCGGGCTTCAACGGCGTTGATACGTTTACGTATACCGTGAGCGACGGCATGGGCGGCACCGACACTGGCACCGTCACCGTCAAAGTTCTCAATCCGTTCACGTGGGACGGCGGCGGTGGCGACGCCAACTGGACGACCGGCGCCAACTGGCACGGCAACGTCGCTCCCAGCAACGCTCAAACCGCGATTTTCGATGCCACCTGCTCGTCGAACTGTTCGCCAATGATAAACGCGGCGATCGACGTCGGCGGAGTGGCCATGAAGGCGGGCTACGCCGGTACGCTCACTCAGGCCGTAGGCGCCGCCATCACCGTTCGAAGCGGCGGCTGGATTCAAGCCGCCGGTACGTTCACGGGCAGCGGCGATCCTGCCGACGACCTCGCGATTCAAGGAGATTTCGAATTGAGCGGCGGAAGCTTCGGTTCGCCGGGCGGCACGATGAGCTTGAACCGAAATTTCACGAGATCCGGAACCGCGACGTTCGCGTCCAATTACACGGTGTTCAGATCCGCCGCGAATGCGACGATTACGGCCCCCGGTATCAGTTTTGGGCCCGTCGAGTTTCAAAAGCCAGCCGGCAGCACGATCACGATTTCGGGAACGATGAGCGTGAGCGCCGGGTTGACCCTATTCAACACTTTCGGCGCCTCGATCGACGGCGGCACGATCGAAATCGCCGGCGGGCTCGGCGCGTCCTGCACCGGCGCCGCCGGTGGCGGCACCGGCACACTGAAGTTCGTCGGCGCGAGCAATCGTACTCTCACCGGGGCCTCGACCTGTTACTTGCCGAACTTCGAGCTCGCGACCACCGGCGGAACGGCCACGCTCTCTGGCACGCTCAACGTGCAAGGCAGCTGGACCGAGAGCGCCACGGGTACGATCGCAAGCGGCACGTCTACAGTCTCGCTCGGGGGCTCGGGCAATGCGACTGTGTCGCGCACTAATATGAGCTTCAACAACTTGAGCGTGAATAAGACGGGCACCGCGATCACGACGATTTCGGGTACGGTTCCGGTCGCGGGTACCTTGACGATCGCGCACGCCGCGGGCGCGACGCTCAACGGCGGCACGCTCAGCGTGGCTGGCGACCTCGTTCATTCCAGCGGCGGGGGCGGGAGCGCGGCGCTCACACTCAACGGTGGCGCCGCACAGACGGTCACTCACTCCGGCGGAACGATTCCGGCCGGAACATTCACGATCGATAAATCGGCGGGAGCCGCGACGCTGGCGACCGCGCTCACGCTGAGCTCCGCGGGCCAGGATCTGGTCGTTCAGTCGGGTACGCTGAATCTCGACGGCTTCAACCTTACGGTCAATGACGCGATCTCGGTTGCAGCGGGTGCCACGCTCATGCTTCAAGGCTCGGAGACGGTCACTCGCGGCTCGATCGCATTCGCTACGAGCTCGGAGGCCTACTACACTGGCAACGGCAGCGGAAACTACACGGGCCTGCGGCTCGGCAATACCTATGCGAATCTCAGCATCGCCGCATTCGGCTCGGCGTTCACGCTCGACGCGCCCGTTACCGTCGGCGGAGGCTTCACGCTCGCGAACGGAACTTTGAATGCTGCCGGCCATACGATGAGCGTGGGCTCGTGGCACAAGTACGCGCCCGCGATCTTCAACCACGACAACAATACGGTCGCGATCATTCTAGATGGCGGCTCGCCGGGCATTCGCGGCTCAACGACGTTCAATAACCTCACGTTCGCCGCGACCGAAAACTCCAATTTGTATTTCGAGGCCGGAGAGACGCAGACGATCGCGGGTACCCTCACGCTCACGGCGGCCGCGGGCAAAATTTTGAGCTTGCGCTCTCTCACGAACGGAACTCAATGGCGGATCGACCCGCAGGGCAGCCGCACGCTTGCGCGCGTCGACGTCAAAGACTCCAACAACATCAACGCCGCATTACTTTGGGCAGGCGCCGGCTCGGCCGACTCGGGCAACAATACGAACTGGGATTTCTCGACGGCCGCTCCCGCCGCGCCCCTGATCGCGGGTCTACGTGGCGGCGCTGACGCCACCGATGATGCGTGGCTGGCCAATACGACGCCGACGCTCGTGTGGTCGGCGGCGGCCGGCGCGCTCAGCTATGACGTCGCGATCAAAAACACCGACGGCTCTTCGGTTCACGCCAATTGCGACTCGAAATCGACCGCGGCGCTCTCTTATAACTTCGCGGGCTGCACGCTGACCGACGGTCAGCAGTACCGCGCGTATGTGACCGCGCGAAACGGCGCGGGCACGACGGCGGCGAGCAACGATGCTTACCTCTTCACGGTCGACGTTACAGCTCCGGCGCCCACGTTCCTGACGCCGGCGGCGAATTCTTACGGACAAACGACGTTGGCCATCACGGGTAACTGCGAAGGCACGCTGACGGTAAGCCTCACGGGCACGGGCCTGTCGTCACCCGCCAGTACGGCGTGCGCTTCGGGCAGCTTCAGCGAAACGATCACCTTTACGGCCGGGGACGGAACGAAAAACATCGTCATCAGTCAAACGGACGCCGCCGGCAACTCGGGCTCGTCGAATCGCGATTTTATCCGCGACGACACCGACCCGGGCACGGTGGGCGCGCTCGACGACGGAACGACCTCGATCTCGACGACGGCGTCCAACACGATCACATGGACGGCCGCGAGCGACGGCACGGGCTCGGGCATCAGTCATTACCTGGTTGCGATTGGAACGTCAGCCGGCGGAACCCAAACGCTCGGCTGGACGAACGTTGGCAACGTGCTCAGCTATCAGGCGACCGGCCTGACACTGACGCTCGGAAACACTTACTATGCTTCAGTGAAAGCGGTCGACCTCGCGGGTAACGAAGGCACGGCGGCCCTCGGCGATGGCTGGCAAGTCGTCGCGAACAGCAACCCCGTCGCCGTCGCCGATACGCTGACGGTCGACCAAGACGCGGCGGCTGGAGTCACGGCGAACGTCGTATCGAACGACACGGACGTCGACCCCGGCGCGACGATCACCATCACAGGCGCCGCCAACGGCAGCAACGGCACCGTGACCGTCCAGCCTGGAAACACCTCAGTCAAATATGTGCCCAACGCGGGCTTCAACGGTCTCGATACGTTTACTTACGACATCAGCGACGGGCAGGGCGGAAGCGCTCAGGGAACCGTCACGGTCAAAGTCATGAACCCGTTCACCTGGACGGGCGCTGCGGCCGCAGGTGCGACGCAAACGTACTGGTCTAACAATGCCAACTGGCATGGAGGAACGGCGCCGACCAACGCCGACGTCGCCATCTTCGATGGTACCTGCAGCTCGAATTGCTCGCCGACCATCGACGCATCCATCAACGTCGCAGGTGTCAAGCTGGGTTCGAGCTATACCGGTACAATTACGCAAGCCGCGGGTCAGACGATAACTGTCGGCGCCAGCGGCTGGAAGCAATCAGCCGGAACTTTCACCGGCGGAAATAGCGCCATGACGATTTCAGTGGGCGAGTTTCACCTCGACGGCGGCACGTTCACCAGCACCACGGGCGATTCTCTCGTGCGGGCGCCGGCGACCTCCGTCGGCTTCAGAGTTGGAGCTTCGGCCACCTTCAACCACAATAACGGCAAATGGATTTTCCTCGTTGAGTCGAGCAACGTCCGCTGGGACGTCGACGTCAACGTCTCTGCGACTTTCAACCAGCTGGAGTATCGCGGTACCGACGGGAACTTCGCCATGGGCTGCATCCGCGTGCTGGGCGCCGACCGCCTCATCGTACTCGATGACTTTACGATCGGCCGCAACGACCCGCTGCCCGGCGGAGTCTGCGCTGAGGGCGGTACCATTGAAATCGCGGGCGACGTGATCGTACGCGAGGGCGCATTGGCCCGATCCGATTCACTGAATGCCACGATCGTGCTCAATGGGGCCGGCGCGCAGACGTACACGTCACCGTCTCTCGGCACCTCGCTCGCGTCTTTAAAGGTCGACAAGGCTTCAGGAGCCGTGACTCCGGCCGCCGGTACGACCAATTTGCGACTCGGATTTTTTGAGCTCGCGCAAGGCAGCTTCACCGCGCCCTCGGGCACCCTCGAGCTCGCGAGCCTCGACGCCGCGAACTTCACGTTCAAGCAGGCCGCCGGCACGACGTTCAGCCACAATAACGGAACGGTCCGTTTCGATGCCATGGTCGGAAACTTGGGTTATACCATCGACGTACCCGGAACCGGCAGCTTCTACGACGTCGTTTTCGGCATGACGACATCAGATGCCGTGGGCCGCTTCTTCACGATCGGCGCCGGCGACACGATCGCGGCCGCGCGCAATCTCACGATTCAGCGGACGTCGGGCGCGGGCACGAGTGGCCTGGTCATCGACAACGGTACCCTGACGGCCGGTGGCAATCTCACGATCGGTACGGGCGCGGCCGGCGGCACCGCCGCCATCACTCTGAATGGCACGGGCAATCAGAGCATTTCGCAGGCGGCGGGTACGACGGTTCCGTCGGGCACGTTCACGATCAACAAGGCGTCGGGTACGGCGCTACTGGCCTCGAGCCTCACTCTCAACTCCGCAGGCCAGGATTTGAGCGTTGCGGCCGGAACACTCGATTTGAGCGGCTATAATATTACGGTCAACGATGCCATTACGGTGGCCGGAACGGTCTTCGCGACCGGCGCTGAAACCGTTTCGCGCGCGAGCATTACGTTCTTGGCTGGAAGCCAGGCTTATTACAATGGCACGGGAGTTTACGCGGATTTGAATCTTGGCCACAACTATCAGCGGCTCCGCTTCGATCCCGTCGGTGGCGCTTCAGGCACGTGGTCGCAAACCGCCGATCTGACGGTGGCCAGCGAGCTTCATATCGACAGCAACACGACGGTCAACAGCCAGAACTTCAATTTGAGCGTCGGCGGCAATCTCGATATCCGCTCGAACCCTGGCTACGCTGCCGGCACGGGAACGGTGACGTTTACGGGCAACAATCAGCGCATCATGGGCGATGTCACGTTTTACAACTTCGTCATGCAAGAGGCGGGCGGAATGCTGACGATTGACGGAGGGCGCACCGTTACCGTCACGAACGCCTTTACGCTCGAAGGCGCGTCAGGCAACCTGCTCACGCTCCGCTCAAGCAGTGCGGGTACGCAATTCAACATCAACCCGCAAGGCTCGCGAACGATCGCGTACCTTAACGTACGGGATTCGAACAATACGAACGCCCTCCGCATTCAAGCTTTCGGCACGGGCTCGACCGATTCGGGCAACAACACCAACTGGAACTTCGCCGCCAACAACGCGCCGGTCGCCGTCGCCGACACGTACATCGTGAATCAAGACAGCGCCGCCACGAGCTTCGCCGTTCGCTCGAACGACACCGACGCCAACCTCGATCCTTTGACCATCACGACCGTCAGCAATCCGCCGGGCGGCACCGCCACGATCGTCGGCGGCGCGACCATCGACTACACGCCTGATGCCGGCTTCAACGGCGTCGACACGTTCACCTACGACATTTCCGACGGCAACGGCGGCACGGCTCAAGGCACGGTGACCGTGAAAGTCATGAACCCGTTCACGTGGACCGGAGGGGCTTTTGGGTTCCCCGGTCAATTAAACTGGTCTAACAATGCCAACTGGCATGGAGGAACGGCGCCGACCAACGCTGACGTGGCCATCTTCGACGCCACCTGCAGCTCGAACTGCTCGCCCACGATTAATGCCTCGATCAACGTTGCTGGCGTCAGAATGAACTCAGGCTACAACGGAACCATCACGCAAGCCGCGGGCCAGACGATCACCGTCGGCGCCACGGGCTGGCTGCAAGCGGCCGGAACGTTCACGGGCGGCAACTCCAACATCACGGTCGCGGGCCCCTGGTCGCTCAGCGGCGGGAGCTACACGTCGACCTCGGCGAATCTCACGATCGAGCGCGACCTGACGGTGACGAACGCGCCGACCTTCGCGCACAACTCGGGTACTGTGACCATTGGTTCGATTGCCACGGCGGCGGTGACACCGGGCTCGCTGACGTTCAATCATTTTGCTTTCACGAAGGGCGGGGGCGCGTACAACAACCTCTCGGGCACTTTGAAAGTCGACGGCAACCTCACGATCAACCAAGGTGCGTACATCGTAGGCGGTACGATCGAGCTCAAAGGCAATCTCACGGCGACGGCCAACAATCCGGCTTCGCCGCTCACGCTCGTGAAATTCATCGGCACGGCACCGCAGACGTGGTCGGGCTCGGCGCCTTTCGGCTCCGTCGAGATCGCCTCCAGCGGAGGCGTCACGCTCTCGGGCACGGTTTCAGTCGACGGGCACTTCACGCACACCTCAGGCACGGTCACGACGACGGGCTCGACGATTCAGTTCATGGGCCCGCCCTCAGCCACGGTCAACGCCGGCACGACCGTCTTCAACGACATTGCCTTCCAGAAAGGCGGTGGCTCGACTCTTACGATCCAAGGCTCGCTCATCGCCGGCGCAAACGCGACGATCAACAACACGGGCGGCTTGCTCGACGGCGGCACGCTCGAAGTGAGAGGCAACCTCACGGTCACGGCCAACAACGGCGGCGGAGCGACCGCGATCACCATGAACGGCACGGGCGCGCAGACGATCACGCACTCAGGCGGCACGATGCCGGGCGGAACGTTCACGATCAACAAAGCCTCTGGTACCGCGACACTGGCGTCGGCATTGACGCTGAATGCCCCGGGCCAGGACCTCGCGATTGCAAGTGCCTCGAAACTCGATCTCGCTGGCTACAACTTGACGGTCAACGATGCCATCAATCTCGCGAACACCGCGACCTTCGCGGCCATGGGCGGCGAAACGGTGACCCGAACGAGCCTCACATGGGGTTCGAGCGGCAACGTCGCCGAGTACTACGGCACCGGAACGTACAATGCGCTTCCGTTCGGCTACTCCGGTTATCGCTGGCTGGACTTCAAAGGATCCGGCACTTTCAATCTGCCCTCGAATGTCTCGGCATTCGGCCTCAGCATGTACAACACCGTCACGCTGAACGCGGGCACCGTCACCGTTACTCTGACGGGAGGCTTGTACCGCGAGGCCGGAACGACATTGAGCGCCGGCACCAGCACGTTCGTGTTTTCGCCCACCGGTATCCGCTCGGTGAATACTTCGAACACGTTCTACAATCTTACGATTCTGCCTTCAAGCGGAGGAGGCATTCAATTCGCCGCCGGCACCACGCAAACGATTACGAACGCTTTCACGGTGACGGGCAGCGCGGGTAACCTGGCGGTGCTGCAAAGCGCGACGGCGGGC
>DASUEL010000098.1:0-4419 GCA_036275095.1 Bdellovibrionales bacterium | reverse complement strand
CCCATCAAAATCTGGTCCGAGCTCGAAAAAGTCGAAGGCGCGGCCATCAACCAGCTGGTCAATACGGCCAACCTGCCGTTCGTGTTCAAGCACGTGGCGGCCATGCCCGACGTGCACCTCGGAAAGGGCGCCACCGTCGGGAGCGTCATCGCCACCAAAGGCGCGATCTGCCCCGCGGCGGTGGGCGTCGACATCGGCTGCGGCATGATGGCGGTGAAGACGCCGCTCGATCATAGGCGCGTCCTCGACAACCTGCCGGCGATCCGGCACAGCATCGAGCGCTCGATTCCGCTCGGCCACGAGAGCAACCGCCGCATCACCGGCACCGTCTCGGGCTGGAAGGGCTGGTCCGCGTGGGACGGCCTTTCGTTCACCGACAAAAAACTGCGCGAAAAGGCCATGAGCCAGCTGGGCTCGCTGGGCGGCGGGAACCACTTCATCGAGCTCTGCCTCGACACCGTAAACAACGTTTGGGTCATGCTCCACAGCGGCTCGCGCAACGTGGGTAAAACCCTGGCCGAGCGCCACATCAACGAAGCCAAGTACATGATGGAGATGATGAAGGTTCATCTTGCCGATCACGACCTCGCGTATTTCACCGAAGAAAGCCGGCAGTTCAAGGCGTACCTGCACGATCTTTTGTGGGCGCAGCAGTACGCGTTTCAAAACCGCATCGAGATGATGGGGCGGGTGATGAAAGACCTCGCCCATGCCGTGAACGACAAAAACGAGATTCCGCGGCTGCTGGAAGTGAACTGCCACCACAACTACGTGGCGGTCGAAGAGCATTTCGGCGAGTCGGTGTACGTCACCCGCAAAGGCGCGGTTCGCGCGCGCGAAGGCGATCTCGGAATCATTCCGGGCTCGATGGGGGCGAAGAGCTTCATCGTGCGCGGCAAAGGCAACGAAGACGCGTTTCATTCGTGCTCGCACGGCGCGGGCCGCCTGATGTCGCGCGGAGAAGCCAAGCGCCGCTTCACGGTCGACGACCTGCGCCGCGAAACCACCGGCGTCGAATGCCGCAAAGACGCGGGCGTCATCGACGAGATTCCGTCGGCCTACAAAAATATCGATGAAGTGATGGCCAACCAGACCGATCTGGTCGACGTCGTCGCCCAGCTCAAGCAAGTCTTGTGCATCAAAGGCTGAGGCTCGAGCGCCGCCCCGGTGCCGCGGGCGACTCAGTCCGCCTTTTGCTTCAAGAGCTCGAAAAACATGGCTGCGCTTTTTGAGAGCACTCGCGATTTTCGCTGGAGAACGGTGAGCTCGTAGGGGAGGCTCAGGCCCTTCACCGGCACGCGTTTCAGGCGGCCCGCTTCGATATCCATTTGCACGACGTAATCGGGGCAGAGTCCGAAGCCGTGGCCCGCCAGCACATAGCTGCGAATGGCGTCCCAGCTGACGATCTCCATCGCGATCTTGAGCTCGATTCCCAGCGCGGCCTTCAGCTTTTGTCGAAGAACTTTGACTTCGTGGCTGTCGGCGCGCGAGACCACGACGCCGTCCGTGCGAAGCTTGAACTTCGACGACGGGCTTTGCACCAAATAATGCTCGCCCCGCCCGATGACCGTCGACGCGATCGTTTCGTCACGGTGGTGGTCGTCGAGCCCCACGCCGAGCTCGACGATGCCGTCGCGCACCCAGTTCTTGACCGTTTCTTGATCGCCCAGGCGCACTTTCAGATTCACGCCCGGGTGTCGCGCTTTGACCTGCGACAAATACGGGGGAAGAAAGTTGGCGCCTAAGCTGAGCGTGGAGCCGAGGTGCAGTTCGCCTTTGAGCTCGCCTTGGCTCTGTTCGACTTGCGATTTTAGATTCGAGACGGCGTC
The DNA here is from genome assembly GCA_036275095.1 of Bdellovibrionales bacterium. Classification (GTDB taxonomy): domain Bacteria; phylum Bdellovibrionota; class Bdellovibrionia; order Bdellovibrionales; family DASUEL01; genus DASUEL01. The sequence goes on along the minus strand of DASUEL010000098.1, from coordinate 2,590 downwards.
GAAGACGGCCTGCGCGTGCTTGAGCGCGATCTTGCCTTCGTCGGTAAGCTGAAAGCGGTTCTTCCGGTGCACGAGGAGAGGACAGTTGAGTGTCGATTCGAGATTTTTGATGGCCTGGCTGACCGCCGACTGGCTTACGTGATTCAGGCGCGCGGCTTCCGACACCTGGCCAGTGAGTGCCGCATCCACGAAGTATTTCAACTGGTAAAGATTCATAATAAGTAATCCTTCTTTTAAGTAAGAATATTATGAATTTTGTTAAATCGCCAGCTTCCGATAGGTTGAATGTAAGAAGGAGGACGGCATGCACTACGAAGACACCCTCACCTTAGGCGAGGCGCGAGACCGATTCTTCGCGGTTTCCGGCTTCACGGCGGCGTCCTACTTCGAACCGTTCAACAAAGTTAAGGTGGGTCCTTTGCCGCTCGTCATTCCGAACCCATACATGAGGCAAAGGGCCCTGCCCCTCCACGACCTTCATCACATCTTAACGGGCTATCCGACGGATTTGCGCGGAGAAAGCCAGATCTGCGCTTGGGAAATAGGATCTGGCGGTCTCGGGCGGTATCCGATCGGGTGGCCCTACGTTTTGTTCGGAGTCGTGCTCGGTCTTCTCTTCTGGCCGCGCGAACTCGTCGCGGCCTATCGGAGAGGCCGGCAAAGCCGAAACCTCTTCAACACCGAATTCTCCGACCGTCTCTTGTCGAAGACGGTCGGAGAGCTAAGACAAGAGCTGAAGATCGCTTGAGCTGTGGGGCTGCGCTTGAAGGCCGGTCCGCCTCGCCGAACCTGTTTTTGGTCGGGAGCCCCAAGTTCAGAGTTGCTCCTGCCCCCAGGTTTCCGCATGATTGTAAGTGCGGCGGCTCCGCCACGCGCCTCAATCTTACGGCTGGGAGTGAGATCGTGAATTTTGCGAGAGTGATTTTGGCATCCACGTTCGTCGTCTCGGCGCTCGCGCTTTCAGCGCCCGCTCGTGCCGAGGGCATCATCAACCTGCGCACGAATACGCTCCTGGTTCTGGCGCGCACCTTTGAAGCCGCGGCCGAGTTCAACCTGGGGCGCGGTTTTCAATTGGGCCCTGCGATTATCGGTTACAGGAGCGAAGGAACCGAGAACCCGCCGGTCGTGAATGAAGGCGGGGGCCTCGGCGTGCGCGTGGCTTACAACCTCGAAGGTGAAGCCTTCGTCGACGGCTGGCTCTTCGCGCTCACGTTTTATGGAACGAACAACAAATTGAGCCAGGGTGGCCACTCCGCGAACGTTCCCGCGGGCGCCATGACCGCGCTTGCGGGCTACCAGTGGGTTTTCGACTGGGGCATGAACCTGACCCTTTCAGGCGGCTTCATCACCGGCTCGACGCCTGCGACGGCGGATCTCAAAGACTCCTCCGGAAACGTGCGAACGGTGACGCTTCCGGGCTCGAACACGTCATTTCTGCCCGAGTTCTCGTTCGGCTGGAAGTTCTAAGCTTAAGCTTCGGCGTATCATAATAAGTCAATTATCCTGGCTAGTTACGGGCCGGACCGGTGTCGGACGAACTCGTATATGGCAAGCTTAAGTCCGCGAAATCAAACATACGTTTGAATAATCCAAACATTTGTTTGAACGGTTCAAACAAATGTTTTAATGTTAAGACATGACAGCACACGAAACCAAAGACCCCACTCGCGACGTACTCATCAAGGCCGGGCGAAAGCTTTTCGCCAAGCACGGGCTCGACGGTGTGACCGTTCGAGACATAGCACAGGAGGCAGGCGTGAACGTGGCCGCCGTCAGCTACCACTTCGAAGGTAAAGAGGGTCTTTACCGGGCGGTCATCGAGGAGTTCGCCAAAGAAAAACAAGGCGAGATACGCGATCAAATCGGAGCGGCACCCAAGAATGCCGACGAATATCGTTTCGTCTTTCGCATGATGGTCGCGAAATTTCTCGCCGACGTCATGCAGACTCCCGAGGTCTGCCGGATCATGATGAAAGAAATCGATGCGGGCTTGCCGATCGCGAAAGACATTTTCGAAAAAACCATGCTCGAGAACTTCAACATGATCATCGGTTTCCATAAAAACGCGCAAGAGCTCGGCATCGTGAAGCGGGGACTCAACCCGCAGGTCGTGGCTCTGATGATCCAGGGAATCGTCTTTCACCTTCAGCGGGTCGAAGACGTGAGAAAAAAGTTTTTCAAAGAATCCATGCACGATGAAAAAACCCAAAAAGACGCCGTCGATACGATCTGCGAGATCTTCTTCGACGGCATGCTCGTGAAAGCAAAGGAGTGAGCCCATGCGCCGTTGCGGGTCTTCTTCGAAAGTCAAAACTGCTGCAGTGAACCCGGCCGAGGAGCTCATCGCCACGCTACTCACGCTTGCCGCGATCGCCGTCGTTCTTTTGGGTTTCGCGCTCCCGGCCCGCGCGCAGGGGCCCGGCGAAACCGCGCCTGCCAAATCTCCGGCGGTGAAACCCGTGAAGGCGCCGCCGCAGGAGCGCGCGGCCGGTGTTGACGCAAAAATCGCGACTCTGAGCCTCGAAGGCTATCTCGAGGAGGTCAAAGCGAAGCATTTGGGCTACAAAGCCGCAACTGAAAGCGCGAGCGC
>DASUEL010000097.1:0-2731 GCA_036275095.1 Bdellovibrionales bacterium | reverse complement strand
GCACCGAGCGACGACAACATGATGACGACGGCCCCGAGCCACTGCACGTATGACAACTGTTCGCCGAGGAGTGCAAACGCGAAAACCGCGGCAAACGGCGATTCCAGAAGAAATAAGAGGCTTGCGAGTGTAGGACTCAACACCCGCTGGGCCCGCACCTGCAGCATAAATGCAACAAGTTGTGACCCGAGCGCGAGATAGAAGAGGCCGAACCAAGCACGTGCGTCGAGAGTCGTTAAATCGAAAGACTCGAACATCGGCGCAACGATCAACGGCAGGATCAGGGCCCATGCCGCCTGATAGTAATTGTAGACGAAACTCGATTGAATCTTGTTCGAAACAATACCGATCGTGATGATCTGACCCGCGCCTGCCACAGCGCAGCCTAGCGTCATCAGATCGCCGATGTTCCACTGACCGCCTTGCGGGCTGAGCGGGTTGAATTGGCAAATCATCGCGGTTCCTACGAGTCCCGTGAGCGCGAAGGTCACGATTCCCGGAGGCAGCCGGCGCCCGAGCACGAAGCGCTCGATGAACGGCACCATCAAGACATACAGCACGGTGATGAAGCTGCTCTTTGTCGCCGTCGTGTACTTCAAGCCCCATGTCTGAAGAATGATGTTGATCGCGAGAAACATCCCGGGCCAGAACGCGATTCTCAGTTGGTCGAGGCCGCGCATGCCCGCGTACTTCGCGCGAAAAACGAACGGCGCCGCGAGCACGGTCACGAGCGTAAAGCGAATGGTGACGGCCCAGAGCGGGCCCACGCCTTGAAGCGACCACACGGTCGTGATGAAGCCGAAGCCCCACATGGCTCCGGCCAGCACGAGCTCCATGACCGCAAGCCGCGGCGTGATGGGCTTCGACTTATACATGACTATTCGATGCGTTCAGACCGTTTTTGGCTGCGCTGGTTCGCGGGAAGAACTTTCTTACGCATGCGGATCGTCTTCGGGGTGATTTCAATCCACTCGTCCTCGTCGATCCACTCGATACAATCCTCGAGCGACATCTTGCGAATGCCCGCGAGGGTTACGAGAATTTCGGCCGAGGCGGCGCGCACGTTGGTCAGCTTTTTCTCTTTGCAGACGTTCACGTTGAGATCGAACTCTTTGTTGTAAATCCCGATGACCATGCCTTCATAGACCTCGGTACCCGGCTTGATGAAGAAGGTACCGCGGTCTTCGAGATTGAGCAGTGCGTACTCCATCGCCACACCGGTGCGGTCGGCGATGATCGCGCCGTTGATACGATGGGGGATCTCGCCTTTGTGAGGCACGTAGCCGATCAGCTGCGAGCTCATCAGACCTTCGCCGCGGGTCGCGGTCAGGTAACGGGAGCGGATGCCCAGCATGCCGCGCGTGGGGATTTCAAACTCGAGGCGCAGCCAGTTGCGGGAGCCTTGGATCCCCTCGCTTGTGCGCACTTCATACTTCGTCATGATGCCTTTGCGGCTCTGAAAAATCTGGGTGACGTCGCCAGCGCGGTCTTCGGGCAAATCGAGGACGGCTTTCTCGAGCGGCTCGAGGCGCTCGCCGTTCTCGCCGTTTTTGAAGAGCACGATGGGCTTTCCCACCATGAACTCGAAACCCTCGCGGCGCATCTGCTCGATGAGAATCGCGAACTGAAGCTCGCCGCGACCGAGCACGCGGAACTGATCGGTGGCTTCGGACTCTTCGAAGCGAAGCGCGACGTTGTGGCGCACTTCTTTGAGCAGGCGCTCGCGGAGCTTACGGCTCTGAATGGCTTCGCCTTCTTTGCCCGAGAACGGAGACGTGTTCACCGAGAAGATCATGGCAAGGGTCGGCTTTTCGACGATGATGCGCGGGAGCGGCTGTACGGTATCGGCGTTCGTCAGAGTGTCCCCGATTTCGAAGTTCTCGTTGCCGGCAATGACGCCGATGTCGCCGGCTTCGAGCTCCTCGACTTCAACCTGTTTGAGGCCTTCGTACGTATAGAGCTGCGGAACCGAAAAGCCCTCAAGCCGAGGCGACCCGTCCTCTTTCACGCCGTGGCGCCAGATCTTTTGGCCCTTCTTGACCGAGCCCGAAATCACCCGGCCGATCGCGAGACGGCCGACGTAGTCGGAGTATGAAAGATTCGAAACCATGAATTTGAAATCGAGCGTGTCGGGCACTTTCGGCGGCGGAATGACTTCGAGAATCGTACGAAAGATCGGCTCGAGCGTGCCCTTCTTCTCGCCCGAAAGGTACTTCGGAATGTCTTCGAAGCTCGTCGTGCACCAGCCTTGGCGGGCGCAGGTGTAGATGATCGGGAAATCGGCCTGCTCTTCGTTGGCGCCGAGGTCGATGAACAGATCGAACGCGGCGTTGACGACTTCTTGAATGCGCGTGCCGTCTTTGCATTCAGGGCGGTCGACTTTGTTGACGACGAGCACGACTTTATGGCCTTGCGCGAGCGCTTTTTGAAGCACGAAGCGCGTTTGCGGGAGCGGACCTTCAGCGGCATCGACGAGCAAAAGCGCGCCGTCGACCATGCCGAGAATCCGTTCGACCTCACCGCCGAAGTCGGCGTGCCCGGGAGTATCGACGATGTTCACCTTGGTGTCTTTGACTTTGATGGCCGTGTTTTTGGCCATGATGGTGATCCCGCGCTCACGCTCGAGATCCATTGAATCCATGACACGCTCTTCCACGGTCTTGTGCTCGGCGAAGGTGCCGGCCTGGCGTAAGAGAAAATCAACCAGCGTGGTTTTACCGTGGTCGACGTG
>DASUEL010000096.1:0-4653 GCA_036275095.1 Bdellovibrionales bacterium | reverse complement strand
GCCGTACGACATGACGCTCAAACGATTGGCGTCGACGCCGAGGCTGACGAGGTAGGCACGGACGGCTTTCGCGCGGCGCTCACCGAGAGCCAGGTTGTATTCGGTCGAACCGCGATTGTCGCAATGGCCTTCGATTTGAACAACCGTGTCGGGACGGGCTTTGATCCAGTCGGCGTTGCCTTGGAGGGCGCGGCGAGCTTCACCGGTGAGCTGAGCCTGGTCGTAGGCGAAATAAATCGTTTGAAGACCCTCGATCTGGCCGCTGTCGCTGCCGGAGGGGTTGAACGTGATGGGCTCGTTCGTGACACTCGGGTCGCCGGTCGTTTCACCGGCTTGAACAGGCGCTTCCTCCGCCTTTTTCGCTTTCGCACACGATACGCCCACAAGAGCAACGGCCAGCAAGATGATGTACATGAAACGGGTCATATGTGAATCCTCCGTAATTGATCGCCTGGTGAAATTTAAGCATTAATTCTAGAAGTTTGAAACCCAAAGTCAAACTTTTGTCATTGAAGAGCAGCGTCGCCCTGTTCAGAATAAATTTATGAAATCGCGCCTTTTTTCGAAAATCACGACGTTCTCATTTTCGGCGGTACTTCTCCTCTGCAGCCTTGGCCGTGCAGCCGCGCTGAACCCCGATATCGAGTGGCGCGAGCTGCAGACCGCGCATTTTGAAATTGTCTATGATGCGCGTAATCAGTCGATCGCCGAAGAGTATGCGGCTCAAGCGGAGCGCGCCCACACGATTTTGGCGCCGCTGTTTCCGGAGCTTCCGGGCAAGACCGTCATCGTGATTCACGACTGGACCGACATGGCGAACGGGTTCGCGACCTCGTTCCCGCGCCCGCTGATCACGATCTATCCGGTGCTGCCCACCTATCTCGAGTCGATCAGCCATTATGACAATTGGAGTCAACAGATCATTTTGCACGAGTACGCCCACATCCTATCGATGGAAGAGGCGAACGGGATCATCAGCCCTCTGCGATTCATATTCGGCTCGATCGTGCGGCCAAACGCGCTCTTGCCGCGCTGGTACCTCGAGGGACTCGCCGTCGAGCTCGAGAGCCGCTACACGCGTTACGGCCGCTTACGTTCGCCGTTTTATCAAGCGGTGACCCGCGCGCTGATCAAAGACGGCCTGTGGTACTCCGACAGCATCGCGCAAGTGAACGAATCGATACCGTCGTGGCCTTACGGCATGCGCCCCTACTTTTGGGGCTCGCTGCTTCTGCACGAAATCGCCGAGCAGAAAGGTCCCAAAGCGATGATCGAGCTGAACTCGCGCTATGCGGGCCGCATCCCGTTTTTCATCAACGGTCCCGTCGAAGATTTGCTCGGGCTCGAGTACTCCGACTTGCTTCAAAGCGTTCGCGACAAATATGATCGCGGCGCCCGCCAGCAGCTCGAAGAAATCGATAAGGCCGGCCAGCCGCCGCTCGTGCCGCTCACCGAAGACGGCTCTCTCGGTTACGGTCCCCAGATCAGCCCCGATGGAAAGAAGCTCCTCTACATCATGCAAAACATCGACGGCGACAGCGAACTGAGGCTTCTCACCCGCGAGTCTCACACGCAGCCCTTTAAAGGCGAGTCGAAAGTGATCACCTCGGGGAAACGCATCAACAAAGCCGCATGGTTCCCCGACTCGAAAAACGTCGTTTTCGACATGGTGGCGTCGTTTGGTTTGTACGCGGAGTACTCCGATCTTCGCATTCGAAACGTCGAGACGGGCGCCGAGCAGCGCGTGACCGAAGGCTTTCGCGCGCAAGAGCCGTCGGTCGATCCCAAAGGCAAAACCATCGCGTTCGTACAGCTCAACCTCGGTAAATCGCACATCGCGGTCATCGGACGCGACGGCAAAGGCTGGCAAAACGTCTACCAGGCGCCGCAACAGGTGCGTCTCTCGCGGCCGGCCTTTTTGTCAGCCGACGAGCTGATCTTCTCGGAAAAACTACTGAGCGGAAAAGAGTACTTCCGGGTCCTCAATCTCAAAAGCAAAACTTCACGTACCGTTCTCGAAAACTTCGAGCCCACCCAGGCCGCTCAGGTTTCGGAGCGCGGCCTGATTTTCGTCTCTGAAAAAACCGGAATCGCGAATTTGTATTTGGCGAACCGCTCGCTCACCGATGCGACCGCGCTGACGAATTCGCCCACCAAAGTGCTCATGGGCACGGCCGACGCCAAGAACGGCGACTTGTACTTGAGCCAGCTTTCGGGCGGCGGCGCCCGCATCTACCGTCAGACAATTCCGCAGAAGCCGCTGCAGCCGCCGACGGTCGCGAATGCTTCGACCAGCCGCTGGAGCGAGTTCACCGAGCCCGCGCGAGTAACCACCGCCGTCGATGGCGAATATAAGCCGCTGAGCTACCTCTGGCCGCAGTATTGGATGCCGCTTTTCTCGCTCGTGCCCGACGGTATTTATCTGCTCGCCACGACAGGCGCCTCGGACCCGCTCGGCATGCACGCGTACACACTCGACGCCACTTACGACTCGCTCGCGAAACAAGCGGGCGGCGCCGTCAGCTACACCCGCTCGATCGGCGCGACCGCGATTTCGTTTTCGGCATCGTACGAGCCCGTCTATTTTTACTCGCTCGGAATCGCGACGCCCACTTACGGGGGCAATCTCGGCATCGGATTCCCTCTCTCGGGCAAGAGCACGAAGTGGCGCGGCTTTTTGCGGTGGTCGTATCTTTCACAGGAGCTTCCGACGCCACGAACCTATACCCAGAGCGGACCTGCGGCCGGGGTACGCTACGACAGCACCACTCAACGGAACTCGTCGATCTCACCGGAGTCGGGCCTGCTCGCCTACGTCGAGCATCAGCAGTTTCTGCCAGGCATGGGTAACCTCGACTACGGGCGCACGCGCGCAAACGCGTCGGTTTACCACTCGAAATGGCTCCCCGACCGCCACGCGATCATGCTGCGCATGAACTCGGTCTGGTCGCCCGCGAATCGCAGCCTTCTGCTCGGAAGCTCGGGTGGCGGCGATTACTCGTTCACCTTTCTCGACCCGCAGTTCACCGTTCGCGGTTACCCGGTCGGAAACTTTCTCGGCACCAGCATGGTGACCTCGACGTTCGAATATCGTTTTCCGCTCTTCAACGTGTACGGCGGCTGGGACACGCGGCCGATCTTCTTGAAGCGCTGGCACGGCGCCGTTTTCGCCGACGCCATCGCGCTCGAGGGCGGCTACTACAACGAGCCCTTGCGCGCGCTCGTCGCAACGAAACTCGGAAACATCTTCTATTCGACGGGCCTCGAGCTGCGTTCCGATCTGACTCTCGCCTATCACGTGCCCGCGACTTTAAGGATCGGCCTGTTTTACGGCTTGAACGAAGAAGCGTTCGGCGGTTTCACACCATTTATCGGACTGACGATTCCACGATTTTGACATACGCGACGGCTGATCGCGCACAGAGGAGCGGATTTGCGCGTGACGTTAATCCGGCGAACACGCGCCTCGCCGGATCCTCCCGCTCTCAATCGCAAACAATCCGCTTTCATGTCATGGCCCCGCTTGCACCTGTCAAACGGCAAGGAGGTATCTCACCTATGAGATCAATTAACCGCGTATTTTTAGTGGGACGTGTGGGCGCAAAACCCGAGCTGCGCAAATCAAAAAACGGTAAGGACTATGCGAAATTCAGCATCGCCACGAATCGTTCGTTCAAGAACGGCGCTGGCGAATATGAGGAGCGAACCGACTGGCACCGAATCATGGTTTGGGGTTATGACGCGCAGAAATGCTTCGATCGCCTCGAAAAAGGCTCCCCCGTTTTCGTCGAAGGCGAGCTCAATCAGTTCAAAATCGAGGAGGATAACGGCAAAAGCCAATATATGACGACGGTAACGGCCAATGAAGTGAGCTTTCCGTCACTGCCGATTCAATCGGCGACCGCGTCTTGACATCCCTTGGCAAAGTCCACCTATAATGGGATAGGGCCGCGTGGCCCGTCCCATTTCATGGAGGGTGGCCATGGGAAAACTCGATTGGATTCGTGACCTGGTTCGAGCTGAGCAACAGCTTGAAGAGGCCGACATGGTCGACTTCTCGTTCGGCTTCGACCATGAAAAAACACTGACCGACGAGACCATCTCCTTTCTCGAACAGCTCAAAGAAGCCTTCGTCGATTACGCCGTCGCCTTCAATCAAATGAAGGGCGTGCCACTCGGAAACATCAAGATCTACGGCATCGCCAATACCCGCGCCGATTTCATGTTGTTTCGAAACGGGATGAAGCTCGTTTTTTCGATGAAGAAGCCCGGCTCGATCGGCGTCAGCTTCCACCACCAAAAGGGCCTATTGCCCGGCACCGGCGCCGACACGCCCGGAACGTTCACTGAAGACCTCATTGAAGCGCAGTGGGGCGCGTTTAACGAGCTCGTCTGGACGCACAAGAACCTCAAGTTGAACGTCGACAACATGGTTCGTTACTACTTGAGCCACTTCATCCGCGAGAGCGCGAAGTAACGTTCATTCTCAATCTGAGACTCGTAAAATTTGAATTAAAACCCTGAGACTTTCTAAAGTCCGGCTGTTTCGGCACCGAACAGTGATTGAATGGCCAAGGGCAAGAATTCCTTCCGTAAACTCCAACGCCGGCTCAATCAGACCACCTTCCTGCTGGTCCTGGGCATGGGCTTGGT
>DASUEL010000095.1:0-3924 GCA_036275095.1 Bdellovibrionales bacterium | reverse complement strand
GGGCGGCCCAATTCCTGAACGAGGTACACCATATCTCGGACGTTCGGAAAGCCAAGCTGCTCTCGCAGGTGGTATGAGCCAACTCGATTACGCACTCATCGGAAATTGCCAGGTCTCAGCGCTGCTCGACACGAAAGCCCGCTATGTTTGGTCGTGCATGCCCCGATTCGACTCGCCGGCGGTTTTCGCGGCGCTCTTGGGGGACGACTCCAACGGGATCTGGTCCATTCTTCCAGACACAGATGACTACACGACGAAGCAGAGCTATATCCGAAATACCAACGTGGTAAAGACCGAGTTCCATTACGGCGCCGGCGACCGATTCGACATTTACGACTTCGCGCCGCGCTTCGCTTCGAGAGATCGCACCTATCACGCGCCCCGGTTCATGAGAATCATCCGTGTGGTAAAGGGACATCCGCGCGTGCGAATGATCTTGGACCCGAAATTCGATTATGGGCGGGTCAAGCCAGACATCGGGCAAACCGGCGACGGTATCATTTACCGCTCCGAGGGCGAGAGCCTGATTCTTCAAACCGATATGCCGCTGACCTACGCTCTCAAAGGTCAGCCCTTCGAAATCAACGGCGACCACTACTGCGTGCTCAGCTACATCGAGCCGTTTTTGCATCCGCTGAAGTTCACGGTCGAAGAGTACTACGAGCGGACGATTTCGTACTGGCACACGTGGATTCAGCACTGCAATATTCCGTTCGAGTATCAAGAAGCCGTCATTCGTTCGGCCCTCGCGCTCAAGCTGCACATATACGAGGATACGGGCGCAATCATTGCCGCGACCACCACGTCGATTCCCGAGACGCCTACCGGAGGCCGCACGTGGGATTACCGCTATTGCTGGCTGCGTGACGCCTACTTCGTGATTCATGTGCTCTACAAGCTCGGCCAGTTCGAAGAGTTGCGCGCGTTCATCCAGTACATACAGAACATCGCGGCGTCGAGCCCGAGCGATGAACTGCAGCCACTCTACGGAATCGGCGGAGAGCGGGCCCTCGTCGAGCGTGAGATTCCGTGGCTCAAGGGCTTCAAGGGCATGGGACCCGTGCGGGTCGGAAACGCCGCGTACACGCACGCTCAGCACGATATCTACGGCGAAACCGTTCTCGCGATCACACCGCTCTTTTTCGACCAGAGGCTGGAGAAAGTCGATTTGGGCCGCGCGTTCGAGACGGTTCTGAGGCTGGTCAACCAATCCATCGCCGTTTTCGATTTACCCGATAGCGGCATCTGGGAGTTCCGTTCCGAACGCCAGCATTACCTGTTTTCGAAGGTCATGTGCTGGGCCGCGGTCGACCGCGGGTTGAAAATCGCTAAGAAGCTGGGCTCAGCCGGCGCATACGAGCCCTGGATCCAGATTCATCGCCGCATGCGGGAGATCATCGAGTCGAAGGGCTGGAACGAACAGCTCGGATTCTATACGCAGAACTACGGCAGCCAGGCCCCCGATGCATCGAATCTGCTGATCGGGATGGTGAACTTTCACGCGGGTAAAGACGAGAAGTTCCGCCGCACGGTAGAGGCGTACGAACGGCTCCTCGTTTCGAACGGCTACACTTACCGCTACATCAATCGCGACGATTTCGGAATCCCGACCAACACATTCACGATTTGCACGTTTTGGATGATCGATGCGCTCGCTCAGATCGGCCGCCGTGACGAAGCCCGCGAGATCTTCGAGCGGGTTCTCGCGCGCGTGAATCACGTGGGGCTGCTCTCGGAGGACATCGATCCGAAAACGGGGGATTTGTGGGGCAACTTTCCGCAGGCGTACTCACACGTCGGCGTGATCAATTCGGCTTTCCGCCTGTCGAAAAGCTGGGATGAAGCGTTCTGACGGTCCGGCTCAATGGGACTTTCGGCCGCCTTTGCGTGACGAGGCGTTGCTGCGAGACTTTCCTCGTCCAGATCCTGATTTCTTTCCGCCTTTGTCTTGTTTGTTGATCGTCGCCCAGGCGCGCGCGGCAGCTTGTTTGGCACCCGCGCCTCGCTTTTTGTAACCCTCTTCGATGTGGCGGGCCTGGCGTTTTTGTTTCGAAGTGTAGGCTGACTTTTCTCCTTGTGGCATGGGGCCTCCTCTGTGCGGCCAGAGCATCAAAACACTGTGCAGAGCCGATTTTCATTTTTGTGAAAGTTTCTAATAACTTTGGCATACCCATTGCTCGACTTTTTCCCTACCAAGGGAGGAATCGTGGGCAAGTTCGGTCTGTACGTTCTAATCGCGTTCATGGGGTTTTCGTCGCTGGCGCAAGCCGAGACGATCAGAGAGAATTTTCTCTCGCTAAGAAAGATTTTCACGGGTCAAGGCCGCAGTGTCGCGGAGGCCACCGTGCGGGTGAACTCCAGTGAGCCGGCCACGATGCTCCGCCGCTATTTGAGTCGTCGTCATGGCGGAATGCCGGGCGACTACCGGTACTTCTGGAATAGCGATCGTCTGACGGTGAATGACTCATCGGCTGGAACGATCAAGCCGGAATTCGCGGCGAAGGTCGTCGATGAATGGGTGCTGATGAAGCATCACTACGGGCCGGAATATCAAACGGAATCCCGTCAAGCCGCGCGCATTGTTCGTGACCTGCTCGCAAGGGGCGCTGTTCTCGCGTTCGACGGCCGGGACGTAGCGACCTGCATTTTCACGACTCCGCTTCTTCTGATTCTCGATCGCCGCGAGCAGACCGTGTACGCGGTAGAATTGAATACGTGTAGACCGTGAATAGAGCTGGCGTCTTCCGCATTCTAATTTTTCTGTTCTTCAGCGCGACATTCGTCATCGCGACGAGCGCGCAAGAAGAGAAGCCGCTTGCAGAGCACTGGAAGCGGACCGGGCTGAAGGCCCGGAATTTGGAGGCGCTGGTCGAAGACAAGGCCTGCCGCAAGAGCGATCGCACGTTCATGAGCTGCGTAAGTCTCTTGTCGGCGATGATCCCCTCTGGAACGCGGCTTGTGCCGTTTGATCCCGAGCTCGGCGAAGAAATCGTCCGCCGTGTTGGTGTCGCGGCCGTCGTCAAGGAGGAGCCCGTCGCTCCGGCCGGCGCATCTGAGCTTCTGCGCAAAGTGAAAGAGAAGCGCGAAAACACGCGGTCGCGCTGGCTGAAGCTCAAAGGCTCGAAATCGCTCTCATTCGCGACGATCTTCGCTGAGCTTCGCGCTGGCCTCGAAGCCTCGATCTTCGAGTCTGAAACCTCGGCGAAAGCGTTCAACGCCTATCTCGAAGTGTTCAACGATCCTCATACGTACATTCTGCCCACAGCCTATGTGATGCGAGAGTCGCAGACCAAACAAGAGTCATTCATCGGCATCGGAATTCAGCTCGGCCGGCTCGGCTCGTATCCGATCATTCAGTCGCTTTTGAGCGGCGGACCTGCCGCGAAGGCGGGCATTCGGCGAAACGACCTGATCCTTTCGATCGACGGCCAGTCGACCGGTGGCTTGAGCCTCGAAGAGGCGTCCAAAAAACTGAAAGGCGGACCAGGCACGACAGTCAGTCTTCTGCTTTGGCGCGATACACGACCGGTAGCGGTTGAAGTGCGGCGGGACGAGCTCAAGAAGACGAACGTCGAGACACAAAGCCTCAATACCGCCGGAATTCGCCTGAAGTACATTCGCGTCGGCTCGTTCATGCGCAGCGATCTGTGCAACGACGTGATGCAAGCGCTGATGGAGATCTCAGACGAGCAGGGAATCGTGCTCGACTTGCGCGACAACGGCGGGGGCCTGGTTGACGGCGCGATTTGTCTCGCCTCGGTGTTTTTGCCGTCGGGAAAAACCGTGGTTCGCGTGAAAGAGCTCGCGGACGGCAACACACAAGCCTACAAAGCCCGCGGCGGTGCTCTCACGAACTTGCCGGTCACCGTCCTCGTCAACTCCGGCTCTGCAAGCGCATCTGAAATCGTGGCCGGCGCGCTTCAG
>DASUEL010000094.1:0-4976 GCA_036275095.1 Bdellovibrionales bacterium | reverse complement strand
TGGCGCTCGCGATCATCATGATTCCGACCGTCGCGCGCACGACCGAAGAGATGCTCAAGCTCATTCCCGACCACATCCGCGAGGCGGGGCTCGCGCTCGGCATTCCGCGCTGGAAGATGATCATTCGCATCGTCTTGCGCGGGAGCCTGAGCAGCGTCGCCACCGGCATCATGCTGGCCGTCGCCCGCGTGATCGGCGAGACCGCGCCCCTGCTCTTCACGGCCTTCGGAAACCAGTACTGGTCGACTCAGCTCACGCAACCCATCGCCTCGCTCCCGGTTCAGATTTACACCTACGCGATCAGCCCTTACGACGACTGGCACCGGCAGGCGTGGACGGCGGCGCTCGTGCTCGTGACTTTCGTTTTCGCGCTCAACCTCATCACGCGGCTCTTTTTGATGAACCGCTCAGGTTCCAGGGACTGAATATGACGAATACCCGGCCCATACTCGAAGTCAAAAAACTCAACGCTTGGTTCGGCGACCATCACGCCGTTCGCGACATCAATTTGCTCGTCAATGAGCGCGAAGTCGTAGCCTGCATGGGCCCTTCGGGCTGCGGCAAGTCGACCTTTCTGCGCTGCCTGAACCGGCTGCACGAAGAGGTGCCCGGCGCGACGGTCGACGGCACGGTCAGTCTCGGCGGGCAAGACATTTACGCCCGCAACGTCGATCCTGTGATCATACGCCGCAAGATCGGAATGGTGTTTCAGAAGCCCAACCCGTTTCCCGCGCTTTCAATTTACGAAAACGTCGCGGTGGGCTTGAGGCTGGCCGGGGTGAGAAATACGCGGATTCTCAACGAAGCCGTCGAAAAGTCTCTTCGCAAAGCGGCGCTCTGGGAGGAAGTCAAAGACAAGCTCAAGGCGCCCGGTTTGAGCTTATCGGGCGGGCAGCAGCAGCGCCTGTGCATGGCGCGTGCGCTCGCCGTCGAGCCGCCGGTGATTTTGATGGACGAACCCACCAGCGCGCTGGATCCGATTTCGACCGCCAAAATCGAAGAGCTCATCATCGAGCTGAAAAAAAGCGTGACGGTAATCATCGTCACGCACAACCTGCAGCAGGCGGCGCGCATTTCCGATCGCACGGCGTTTTTTCTTTTAGGAGAGCTCGTCGAGTACGACCTCACCTCGAAGGTTTTCACGAACCCGAAAGATACGCGGACCGAGCAATATATTACCGGACGATTCGGCTAAGGAGCAAAGACGTGGAACGGCATTTTCACACCGAGCTGAGACAACTCAAAGACCAAATTCTCGCGATGGGCGGCTACGTCGAGCGCGCGATCGAAGAGGCGACGCAGGCACTGATTCGCCGCGAGCCCGAGCGGTTCGCGAAGGTGATGGAGGCCGAAACGAAGATCAACCAGGCCCATATCGATATCGACGAGCATTGCTTCAGCCTGCTGGCGCGCCAGGCGCCGCTGGCCGCAGATCTGCGCCTGATTCTCGCGCTCTTGAAGATCAATACCGACCTCGAGCGCATGGGCGACCAGGCCGTGAACATTTCGCACAACGCGAAAAAGTACCTCGAGGAGCCGCCGGTGCAGTTTCTCCTCGAGATCACGAAAATGGCATTCGAGGTTCGCAGCATGGTGCGCGACTCCCTCGACGCTCTCGTCAAAGAAGACGGGCAGCTCGCGCGCGAGGTTCTTAAGAAAGACGACTCCGTCGACAATTTAAAAAACCAGATGTTTCGCGATCTCATCGCGCTGATGAAGAAAGACCCGTCGACCATCGAGGCGGCGATCGATCTATTGCTGATCGCGCGCAACCTCGAGCGGCTGGGCGATCATGCGACGAACATCGCCGAAGACGTGATTTTCGTCACGACGGGCAAAGACGTGCGCCACAAGCCGCGTGAAAGCTGATTTTAGGAGTGAGTATGGCCTCCAACGAGAAAGTCCTGGTCGTCGAAGACGAGAGCGAGATTCGCGAGCTGATCGTGAGCCAGCTGGCACGCGAAGGCTATGAGATCGACGAAGCCTCGAGCGGCGAGGCCGCGCTCTCGAAGCTCAAGAACAACAGCTACGATTTGCTGGTGCTGGACTGGATGCTCCCGGGCGTGAGCGGCCTCGAAATCGCCAGAAAAAGCCGCGGCCAGTACCGCGGCATTCTCATGGTGACGGCGCGCTCGGAGCCGGCCGACATCGTCGCCGGCCTCGAATCGGGCGCCGACGATTACGTGACGAAGCCTTTCGATCTCAATGTATTGAAAGCCCGCGTGCGCGCGTTGCTTCGCAGACCGCGGCCTTCTCAGTCGGCCGAGCCCATCACGATCGGCGAGCTTCGGATCGATCCGGCGTCGTACGAGGTGCGCTGCCAAGGACAGGCGGTGTCGCTCACGGTTTCTGAGTTCAAGCTCCTTCTCGCGCTGGCCCGCTCGCGGGGCTCTGTCCTGACCCGTGAAAAACTCATCCAAGAGGTGCAAGGTGAAGGCGTTTCCGTCATTGACCGCACCGTCGACACCCACGTTTTCGGCTTGCGAAAAAAGCTGGGGGCATGCTCCGAGACGATCGAGACGATTCGGGGAGTCGGTTATCGAATGAGCGCGGGAGGCTAGATGAATCCGGCCCCGCAGAGCCGATGGACCCGCTTCGTGCGCTTCTACCCGTGGATGCTTTTGCAGAAATGGGCGATCGGCATGCTGCTCGTCGTGGTCGGCTTCGTCTTTTTTCAGCTCGCGGGGCTGAGGCTTCTGATTCGCGGTGAGTACACCGGCGTCTCCATCGAGGCACTGGTGTTCATTTCGAACGGCGTGTTTTTCGCGTTGATGGCGTGGTGGCAGTTCCGGTTTCTGTCACCGATGGGGCCGGTGCTCGAAAAAACGAAAGCGCTCGCGAAGGGCGAGGATATCGGCGACGTCTGGGAGGACAATCCGTACCAAGAAGACGAGGATGACGAGTGGTCGGACCTCGAAGTTTACGTGAACCAGATTCGCGCGAAAGTCGTCGAGGGGCAAGAGACGCTTCATCGTGAGCGCCAGGGCATTCAGACGCTGGTCCATTCGAGCGGCGATGCCATTCTCGCCGTCGACCGCGAGGGCTTTTCTGTATTTTTCAACAACCGCCTCGAGGATCTCGTCGGGCGCGATAAGCTCTTTCAGAAGCACGTTCGGGTCGGCGAGCTCTTTCGCGAGCCCGACATCCTGGATAGCTTCAACCGGGTGCTGTCGAGCGGCACCGGTGAGCGGCTGAGCCTGCAGCTCGTGCCGAGCGGCGAGGCGCTTCCGCGGTATTACTCGATGAATGTCGTCCCGCTCATCAAACAAGCGAACGGCGACGTGTACGGCGCGATGGGGATTTTTCACGATGTGACCGAGCTGAAACGCGCCGAGCTCATCAAGATGGATTTCGTCGCGAACGTGTCGCACGAGCTGCGTACGCCGCTCACGTCGGTCAAGGGCTACGTGCAAGCCATCGAGGCCGATCTCAAAGCCGGCGACACCCAGCAAATCGGCAAGCAGCTCAAAGTCGTATCGAGCAACATCGAGCGGCTGATCACGCTCGTGCACGATCTTCTCGATCTCTCCGCGCTCGAGGCCGGCGCCGACCTGCAGTTCGGTGAAGCCGACGTCGATGATGTGACCGAGGGCGTGCTTGCTCAGCTCGAAGACCAGCGCAAGGCGAAGAACATCAGAATCGAGACTCATTACGAAGTCGGCACGATTCGAATCGACCGCAAACGCGTCGAGCAGGTGCTTCTCAATCTCATTCAAAACGCCATCCGCTACATCGGCGAAGGCCAAAGCATCTGGGTGCGGTGGGAAGACGGCGAAGACGGCAGCGTCACCCTGCGCGTGCGCGACAACGGACCGGGAATTGCGGCCGAGCATCTCCCGCGCATTTTCGAGCGCTTCTACCGCGTCGACGCCGCCCGCTCCCGCCAGCTCGGCGGCACCGGGCTCGGCCTCGCCATCGTGAAGCACATCATGCAGCGGCACGGCGGCAGCGTCTCCGTGAAGAGCGAAGTCGGAAAAGGCACCGAGTTCGTCTGCAAATTTCCGCCCACCGTTTGATCGCTCAGACGATGCCTTGAGTCTCGATAAGCAGTCGAACAAGGACCTCGTGGGCGTGCCCGGCGTCGGTGGACGACGTCGTGGAGATTTGCCCCGCGGCGACAAGCGCGAGTAGGCTCTCAAGGGTGAACGTCACCGTGTGAGGATGGCTGCTGCGGCCCTTGATGCTGAGCGCGGCCGGCTTGCCGCTGTTGGCGAGGCGTGCGAGCTTGACGACTTCGACAGCGGACAAACTGACTTCGTGTCCGTGATTGTTCGCGACGAGGCCCTCGACTTTCAAGACTTCCACCGACGGCGCGGGCATCGGGGGCATCTCCGGCGGGTCCGCCACGGGAAGGCCCGGTTGATCCCCGTTTGCCGCGCAGGCCGCGGCCATCACGCCCAGCGCGGCCAGCGCCGAGTTCGTCAGAAACTGTCTACGTTCCTCGAGTATCGCTTTCATAAACCAACTCCTTGATACGAGGCTCGCGTTCGGCGCGAACCCGGTTGCTCAGGCGAAAAAATTTCGCCTCTCATCTCTCTTTCAATAACTCTTGGACAAAAACCCGTGGAGGGTACTAATTTGAAACAGGTGTTTCTAGAAGGGGAGCACGCCATGCTGATCGAAGATCTTCGTCTCAAAGAAATCAATCTCTTCCTCGAGCTCGTGAAGACCAACTCGGTTCGGGAGCTGGCCCGCCAGCGCAACATGCAGCCGGGGCAAGTCTCCAAATGGATTCGCGGGCTTGAGGTGAAGCTCGGTCAGACGCTTCTTGAGCGATCCGCCCAGGGCATTCGCCTCACCCCAGCCGGCCTCGAGCTCATTCCATACTTCGAGAATCTGCCAAAGTTTCAAGACAAGCTGGCTGGCGCACTGACGAGCGAAACCGAAGCGCCGCTGCTCGCGTTCGCCTCGACGTCCTATTTTACGACGCATCTTTTGCCCTGCGTGCTCGCGGGCCTCGACCTTGCGCGCACGAA
>DASUEL010000093.1:0-2605 GCA_036275095.1 Bdellovibrionales bacterium | reverse complement strand
ATCCGGATCCTATCTCGAGGACCCGGGCCTTGGATTTGATTCTGAAGCCCCGGAGAAGATTCGATCGGAGCGACGAGAGATGGTATCGCGAGGGCCAATCAATTATCTTGTCTTGAAGCTCATCGCTCAAACAAGAGACATCCTTGGCTGCTCTTAAGGTGTCGTAGATGTATTGATCAGCGCCTTCGCCCTCAGAGTACGACGTGGGCGTTGCGAGCTGCGAGGTCCACACGCCGTCCTTGTTCTCGAACTGATCGGGGTAATGAGCCATGACCATATGCGGCTAGTTGGCCGATTCCTATTTGGGTTGAAAAATAAGAATTAGCCCGAATTTCGCGAAATTGGAAACTGTTTTCAGGATTCGCTATGGCTTGGCCGTAGGGCGCAAGCCGGTGGCGCGAGAGGGGATTTCGGCGGGCGTTGGGAGCGCATTTAGAGGCGCCCCGCGCGAATGGGTTTACTGAAGAATGAACGTGTGTGTCTTTTGCTTGATTCCGCAAGCGGTGCAGCGGGCATCTTCTTGGACTTCGTTTTTGCGGAAGTCGGTGACATGGATGAAGTTCAGTTTATGGCCGCACAAGAAGCAGTTCTCGATGGTCTCGATGATCTCGTCAGCGGGGCGGTTGGCGATCGGCATTCCCTTTTGCATTTCCATAGTCCCTCCTGGACAGCTGCTGGTTACATCTCCTTGTTCGGCGCCCGGGCGCGCAGCTTGAGTGGGCGCTCTCAAATTTGGTCTTACGCTCGAGGAAAAGATTGCCGCCCGCGCCGCGAGGCATCAGTCCGGTTTTTGATGACCCTGCCCGAGGCCCGCATTACAACCTGTGGGCTATGTTGAAACCGGAGCAATTGCGCTATCTGACCGAGGTCCTGGGCGTTGAGACCGTTCTCCGACCCGAAGGACTTGCTGTGGTGACCGGCGGACGCGCTCAAGCGCCGGAATCCGCGCGCCCGACAGCATCCGGACGTGTGCCGCCGCCGCGACCAGCGTTTTTGAACGCGCAGAGCCCGGCCGGCTCGTCATCGCGCGGACAAACGGCGGAGCCGACCGCGCCCGCCCCGGGACCCGCGCCCGCAGCTCCGGTGGCTTCTGAACGCCGCATGCGTCTGATGGACGGCCGGCCTGAGGCGCCGTTCGTTTTCTTCGTCAAAACTCGCAATATGGCGTTCAACGGCGGGCCTGAGCACGAAATGCTCATTCGAATCGCAACCGCGATGAAGCTTGAGACAAAACAGTTTTGCATCGTCTCGGCCGTTGACGGCGACGACGCCTTTGATTTCGTTTCTGAGCATCGAAACCGCGTTGGCGTCTTCTTTGCGGGTACGGACGCGGGCTCCATCAAAAAACACGACGGCTGCGTCGTTCTCTATACCTATACGCTTCAACAGCTCCTCGAAGACGCGTCTTTAAAGAAATCGACGTGGGCGGGGCTACAGGAAATCATGAAAGCGGCTCAATAAGCCGCGTTATTGACTCGTGGAGGAATCTGAAATGAAGTCCTCGCCCATGAAATCTTGGATTGTGTCTCCGCTGGTCGCCCTTGGACTCTTGCTCGGAATCGCGACCGCTTACAGCCAGTCGCCTGCACCCGGCAAGACAGCCGCCGACAGTCAGTCCGGTCCGGCGGATAAGAAAGCCGGTGACAGTAAGGCCGGTCCGGCGGACAAGACGGCCGGTGTAAGTCAGACCGGTCCGGCGGACCAGGCGAAGAGTGGGGCGGCTTGCACGCTTCAAATGAAAGTCGACGGAGTTATCGGGCCCGGAACGCTCGACTATCTCGATCGGGCCTACGACGAGGCCAAAGCGCAAAATTGCGAGAGTCTTCTGCTTCTCATCAATACGCCCGGCGGAAATCTTCAATCCACACGGCTGATCGTCGAGCGCATTTTGAACTCGCCGATTCCCGTACTTTGTCTCGTTTATCCGTCAGGCGCCCACGCCGGCAGTGCCGGTGCCATCATCATGCAGGCGTGTCACGTCAATGGCGCGGTTGAGACCACGAATATGGGGGCTGCGACGCCCATTGACGGCGGTGGCGCCGATATCGGCAAAGATCTGAGGCAGAAAGTTTTGAACGATACGATCAGTTGGGTTGAAGGCTTGGCCGAGCTTCGCGGGCGCAACAAAAAATTCGCGCGCGACATCGTCGAGACCGCGAAAGTCGTCACCGCGAAAGAGGCGCTCTCGATCGGCGCGATCGACTTCGTCGGCGAAGAGGTCGCGACTTTCGTCAAATTCGCGGCCGGGCGTACGACCAAAATCGCGAACAATAAAGAGCCGAAAAAAGTCGCGACCGGCCAAATCAAGGCGTTCGAGCCCGATTTTCGCTATCGGCTGCTCGAGCTCATCACGCATCCGCAGATCGCGTACCTGCTTTTCATGATCAGCATCGGTCTTCTGTACTTCGAGATCACCCATCCTGGAATGATTCTCCCCGGAGTCGCCGGCACGCTCGGGCTTGTGCTCTCGCTCATCAGCTTTCATCTGTTGGATGTGCGCTGGGGCGGCCTGGCGCTACTCGTGCTCGGATTGATTTTTCTCATCGCCGAAGCCTTCGTGCCGTCGTTCGGGGCACTTGGTGTGGGCGGCATCATCGCGTTTGTC
>DASUEL010000092.1:0-3362 GCA_036275095.1 Bdellovibrionales bacterium | reverse complement strand
GGAGCGAGCCAAGGAATTTGTAGACGCGTCTGAGATGTTTCACTTTTCTTTATCTTACCATGAGCTATAAACGAATGAATGAGTAAAACAAGGAAAATCTTTGACAGCCTTTGCCAGGCATTTCCTCTCAAGCCGATCCGTGACGACCGGCATCTGGAAGCGGCCGTGCGAGCGCTTGCGAAGGTGACCTCTTATCTCGAAAAGAATCCGAATGAACAGGATGAGGTGCTCCCCTATCTGCACGATCTCGAGGAGCTCATCCAAGAGTACCGCGAAAAACACTCGGTGCATTGACGAACATCTGAACGGCTCGTGGTGAAACGTTGAGCGAACGCCCTCGTTATATATTTTTATTATTTTCGTTATCGATTTTTGTGCTTTCTCAAGCGGCCGTGCTTGTGCGCTGGGCCGACGCGCCTACCGATGTGATCGGCTTCTGGCGAATGGCGATGACCGTGCCGATTTTGACCGTATGGAGTTTGAGGCTAGGACAATACAAGATCGCGGCATTCCGCTCGCGCGGGCTTTGGATCCGTATCTTGGGATGCGCGGTTTTCTTGTTCCTGCACTGGCGCCTTTGGTTTTTGGCTGTTCAACAAACGACAGTGGCAAATGCAACCGTTTGTTTTGCGCTGAGCCCGCTCCTCACCGCCATCGGCGCGCTCGTGTTTTTTGGCGAGCGCATCCATGCGAGATTGGTGATCGCGGTGTTGCTCGGACTCACCGGCGTCGTCTGGATGGAGTGGGGCGAGTTCGCGCTTGAAGGCGCGAGGCGCGGGGACCTCCTGGGGCTTCTTTCTACGGCTGCGTTTGCGGGTTACATTCTCGTCAGCAAATCGATTCGTACGCGTTTGCCGAACTTGGTGTTCACGTCCGTAACCTATGGCCTGGTCGGCGTGATGTTCGCTGTGTGCTTGTGGGCTCAAGGCCAGCCGTTCACCGGTTACCCGGCTTCGACGTGGGCCGCACTAGCCGCGCTCACTCTCGGTCCAACGCTCTTAGGACACGCGGTTTTCACCTACTGCTTGAATTACTTGAATGTGAACCTGATGACGTGCGCTACCTTGTTCGAGCCCATATTCGCGGCGATCGTGGCGGCCTGGGCTTTCGGAGAGCCGGTGCGCCTACAAACCGTGGCGGCCTTTCTCTTGGTTAGCCTTGGAGTTCTGATTCTTTATGCGCCGAAGGTGAGCTTTCGCACGAAGGATTAACCGGAGCCGTGGGGACCGGCGTCTAAGTAATAAGGGCACGCGGTGCCCGATCGGTTCCTCCTGTAGGCAGCCGGGTTGAATAAACCCGGCTGTCGTCCTTTTTGTTTTTGCTGTGGCTGATTTATTGGCGGCGACGAATCAGCGCCACGAGAAGCGGTAGCGCGAACATGAAGAAAAAGCCTGCGATCGGCGCTGACGCCGTTTGAAGATCGCGCTCAGGGCGGAACGAAGCACTAGGACCTTGAACGCCGCAACCCGAGTTGAGCTGGTAAGCGGCATCGGCGCTGACGATTCGGCCGGTGCTGGAGCTGCTGTTCGAACCGCCTTGGCAGAGGTCAGGCACGACCGTGCACGGGTCGTCTCCACCGCCGCCGCCTTGGCTCGCCGGAGTGCTGGTCGAATCGGCGATGTCGCTTCGAGCGCGAAGCTCTTGCTCATTAGTGTACGTGTCGGTGTCGGAATCGGTCGGAAGCAGCATTTGGATGACGGCTTGAACCTGAGCTTGCGTGAGGTCGTCGGCGCCGTTTTGTATGAGAACGCCGGGATACATCGAATTGGCCGTTTGAAAGAAGTCGTCGCCAAAGGTGGTATTGAAGCTCGTGAAGCTGGTCTGGGCGCCATGACAAGTTGAGCAGCGGCCGGCAACCCAGCCGTTCGGAGTGACGCCGAGATTGGTGAGAGACGTGGGCACGAAGCTATTTGAATAGTTCGGGCGCGCCCAGGCTTGGGTCGATCCGATGAGTATCAAAACGAGAACTAAAGCTTTCATGACTTCCCCCACACCCTCTTGTTGAGCAAGGCTAAGGCCAGCCGCGGCGCCGTATAACGCGCGTGGCACGCCTCAGGCCGAGAGGCTGTCGAAACTTTTTAGACAAATTTCAGAGGAAACGGGCAAGTCAGCGAGAGCGCGGGGCTTTTCCCCGCGCCGAAGGATTTTTCAGTCGTCAGGCTCAGCGATTCACGAACTTCGCGCTTTTTGAGATCTCCAAAATGAGACGTTTCACATTGTAAGGCTGGTTGTTGGGGTCGCCCTTGAAAACTTCGACCAAGTATCTCATGTCGTCGGGCAGTTTCGTTTTCGAGTCGAGACCGAACATCCAGTTGAGATAGTGCTGAGTTGCGCAGTCGGCGAACCGCGAGTCCTGAACCATGATGCGGCCCAGATCGCGAACGGTGGACGCGGGTTTTCCCATGATCATGATGTTGGGAATAACCGGAGTCGCAGCCGTGGAGATGCGGCAGGTGCCGTCGGCATTTTTCTCGCAAACGACGTCTTCAGGGAGAGAGGTGCCCGGGTTCGCGTCGTCATTGAAGGTGGTGCGCTGGCGAGGCTGATCGAATCCGAGCGGGTTGAACTTACCGGCGTTGTCCACGCCGCCGACCGCGTCGCCGTTGTACTTGTAAAACAGCCAGGCTTTCGGGTTCACGCTGCGGTGACAGAAGTAACAGTCCATTCCCGCGTTGTTGTTGCTGGTGAAGGTTTTCTTACGCTCGGAAATGAGCTCTTTGGGCATGCCCGGATCTTGCGGATCCGGATAGTTCGAGCACAGAAACTTCTGAAAGGACATGTTGACGATATGGAAGTTATACGGAGTTTTGTTACGGCGGATCCAAGCGCGCGTCGTGATGATGCCTGCTGCGTTGGCTTGTGCGTCGGCGTCGGTGTTGTACGTGTCACAACGGGAGAGCGATTGGAAGGTGTTATCGACGCAGTAGCTGGCGGTCAGAACTTCCCAGTACGGGCGATCATTGATTACGACGAAAGAGGCGATGTTGGCCGGCTCGTTGCGATTGATCGTGCCTTCGGCGCCTGCTTGTTCGAAGTAGTTGCGGTGTTCTTGCAAAAGCGCACCGCCTCGGGCGGCGATTTCGGGATCGGGGTTTCCTGCGATCTGAGGGCTCGCGAAACGCGGATCGGTCAGGTAGCGCTGGATCACGCGGGAATAGCCATCCACGCCGGTGGAGGCCTCGTCATATTCGCTCGCGGTCGGCGCGCGAAGTACGAGCCGGGAGGCTGCGATGCGGAGAGCTTGCGTGAGGTTGTTCGGGTTGTAGTCGGCGGCCTTGACCGAGCTGTTTTCTTGGACCGTTTCCATGCCCTGAAAGCTACACGCCGTCAGTGACGCAAAAGCGGTTAGAATTAATAGCGAT
>DASUEL010000091.1:0-3020 GCA_036275095.1 Bdellovibrionales bacterium | reverse complement strand
GCTCGAGTCCGCGATCGTGGGCCTAATAGTTTGGGCCGGCTTGTCCATAATCGGCTTCCCGTATTCGGTGTTTTTGGCGGTTTTCGCGGGTATCACCAACCTGATTCCCTATATCGGTCCCGTCATAGGCGCGATTCCGGCGTTTTTCATCGCGTTCGTGAATAAGGACTCAAGCATGACCATTCTGCTGATGAGCTCGGTGTATTTCATCGCCCAGCTGATCGATACGGTGGTCATTATTCCGCTTGTGATCGCGAAGATCGTGAATTTGCACCCCGTCACCGTGGTCATCGTCATCATTATCGGATCCCAGGTCATGGGGATCCTCGGCATGATCATCTCGATTCCAGTGGCGAGCGCGATCAAAGTGACTTCTTCGGCCATCTATAATCACGTCATAGGTTTCAGGCTTTAGGGCGGCTTAACACCGGGCGACCGGGGCTCATCGTAATTGACTTTTTTGGAGCCCGACTTGTAGACTGGCCCCATGCGTAAAATCCTTTGGTTTACAGCATTTGCGTTACTTACAGCCTGTGCCTCCGGCGACGTTCAAGACAGTGCGACCCCAGAGGGCGCCTTCAAGATTGCGCAGGAGCTCGAAGAGGACGAGCGGTACGAGGAAGCCATCCAAAAATACCGCGAAGTTCAAAACAAACATCCGTACAGCCGCTTCGCGGTCATGGCCAAACTCAAAGTCGCCGACATCAACTACACGCGCGAAAACTTCATCGAGGCCCAAAACGCCTATCAGCTGTTCAAAGACCTTCACCCGAAGCACGAGCGCATCGACTACGTCACGTTTCGTTTGGGCATGTCTTACTTCAATCAGCTCCCGAGCACCATCGACCGCGATCTCTCACAAGCTCACAAAGCGATCTTGTACTTCGATGAAGTCATGATGAGCTATGGCAGCTCCGAGTACGCGAAAGAAGCGAAAGAGAAGAAGGCCGAAGCGCTCCGCAAGCTCGCCGAAAAAGAACAGTATATCGCCGACTTCTACTTCAAACGAAAGATGTACGACAGCGCGGCTCGTCGCTATGAAAAGCTCGTGCGCGACTTCCCCGGATCGGGCCTCGAGACCAACGGCCTCTACGGCGCCTCCGTGAGCGCACTTCGCTCAGGTGACATCGAAAAAGGCAAAGCTCTCGGAAATCGCCTGATTCAACAATTTCCCGATTCTCAAGAAGCCCAAAAGGTCAAAGGAGAGCTCGAGAGCCATGGCGTACGTTGACCACAAGGAGCTGCTCGACACCGCCCGCAAAAAGTTCGCCGATGGCGACTATAAAGGCGCCGAAACGGTCATGCATCAGCTTCTGATGGTCAACAACCGTATACCCGAAGTGTTTCAAATGCTCGCGACGATTTACTACGATCGCGGTCAATTCAGCAAAGCGATCAAACATTTTCAACGCGCCCTCGAAATCGACCCGACGTACACCGAGGCGAGCGTCGGCCTGTCGATCATCCTGAACGACATGGGCCGGTACGAAGAAGGCAAACAGGTTTTCATGGCGGCCCAGCGCGCGCTCGACGAGGCCAAGAAAAAACAGGCTGACCCCTATCTCGAAGAGAAGCTGATCAAGCAACACATGCAGCTTGGCGACTTGTACTTCCAATATCAGCGCTATGCTGAAGCCCTCGAACAGTTTTACAAAGCGTTCGCGCTGAAAGAGAAGCCCGAAATTCGCCTGCGTATCATCGATTGCTACGCGAAGAAGGGCGATCTCGATAAGGCCATCAAAGAGCTCAAAGTTTTCGTAAATGAAAACCCCACGCATTCAAAGGCACAGATCTGGCTCGGCGTTTTGCTCTACAACACCCGCCGCATCGCTGACGCCGTCGACCAGTGGGAGAAAGTCCTGTTCCGCGAGCCGCAAAATGAAGAAGCAAAAAAATATATTCGCCAGGCGCAACAAACGCGCACAACGGAAGTGTTTTAAAGAGAGGGTTAGCCCATGGATTCATTGAAAGACGCGATCGTTCCCTACATCACTCAAAAAGAAATCAAAGACCTAGTCAAAAAGATCGCCCGCCAGATTGAAAACGACTACCAAGGCCAAGAGGTAATCTTAGTTTGCGCGCTGAAGGGCTCGATACTTTTTATCGCCGATCTCATGCGCGAGCTTCAGCTCCCGCAGCGGGTCGACTTCGTTCGCCTCACCGGTTCGAAGAACAAACCCGGCGCGCCCGTTCAAATCCTGAAAGACATTTCCCTCAACGTTGGTGGAAAACACGTTCTGATCATCGAAGAAATCATCGACGAGGCCAAAACACTGAGCTTCTTAAAGGGCCGCATCCTCGCGGCGAACCCGGCCTCGTGCAAGATCGTCACGCTGCTCGACAAGCCCGCCCGCCGGGTCGTGAACCTGAAGCCAGACTACGTCGGCAAAACGATCGAAGACCGTTTCGTGGTCGGCTACGGTCTCGACGAAGGCGAAATCGGCCGCAATTATCCCGACATCTATTATCTCAAACACTAAGCGTCCGCGTTTGCCTTTTCCAGCCCGAGCGGCACGGGGTTTTCACCCCCGGCAACCGCCCAATCTCTCGGCACCCTGTCTAACAATTTTCGTCACGCCCCCGATCAGGACCTACAGTATAGACCTGAAAGCGCTTCGATAAGGCATGACCCGTGCACATAGGCGATGAGGCCTTACCGGGAGGGTGATTATGTCCAATGTAACGAAAACCGCAGCTCGATTCGGCCTTTTCATCATTTTGTTGAGCTTCCAGACGGCAACAGCTCAATCCCTCGGTGTAACATTGTGGACACATCAAAAGCTTCCCATTCACCGCGGCCAAGTCATAGATCCTCAAAGCACCGTCGAGCTTGGCGTCACCTATAGCTGGTGGCAGCATCAAATCACCGTCAAAGTTGATGGCCAGACGCAACCGCCAATTATCGTCTTCTCGCGCTCAAAGCCGGATATTGAAGCCCGAATTATGAAAGCCAAAAGGCTGATTGAGTTCGCAAAACAGGCCAACATCCAATTTAGTTTGTCCGACAAAGTTTTCAAATA
>DASUEL010000090.1:0-2038 GCA_036275095.1 Bdellovibrionales bacterium | reverse complement strand
GTGTCACGAATTCCTGTCGACTCATACCCTGTCGGCTTGGATATTAGTCCTGACGGCTCCCAGATTTGGGTCACGTCGCAAGGCAGAAATCTCAAGGGCGGAAACTCGATCGGCGTGTTTCAAGTCAAGTACAAGCTCGATGACGTCATCTCCGTCACCAAAGACCCACGGCGCGGCCAATAATTCACTTCAAAAATCGGCTCGGCTCGCGGATAATTTTAGCATGCGAAAAATGATTTCACGCTTGCTCGTCGTCTGTGCCGCCATGAACCTCGCGACGGGAGCGGCCTTCGCCGACTCCTCGCTCGAGAACAACGTCAAAAAAATGCTCAAGCCGTACGGCAACCGGGTTTCATTTTCGCTTCGCGATTTGAACGGCCGGGAACTCTTCAATGTGAATGGATCGACACCGCTAGCGCCCGCAAGCGTGGCGAAGCTCGTCTCGACAGCGTGCGGATTGTGGGCGCTCGAGCCGCAGCACCAGTTCGAAACCGTTTTCGGGTATCGCGGAAAGATCGAAAAAGACACCCTGAAGGGCGATCTCGTCATCGCAGGCAACGGCGACCCGAGCCTCGTGATCGAGGACTTGCGCGAAGTGATCGAAAAGCTGCGCTACTTGCACGACATCAAGACGATTGAGGGCGATCTCGTGTTTGATGTCAGCTATCTCGGCTCGAAAGGCCTCGAGATCGCGGCCGGCTTCGAGGGTGATGCCGGCCGCTCGTTCACGGCTCTTTTGACCGCGACGCCGATGAATCAAAATTCATTTTCATTTTGGGTCGTGCCGCCGCGGCCGGGTGACAAGTCCACACGCGCGCTGACGCTGCCGGCGAACGTTCTCGACATCCGGCTGAATAATCAGGCACGGCTCGGCGGCGATGGCATCTCGGTTGCGTACGATCCATCGGCGAAGTCCGCGACGATTTCAGGCGGCGTCAGCGCCGGCGGAGAGCCGAAAGGCCTTTACCGCTCGGTACCCGACACCTATGATTACTACACGAGACTCATCCAGCGCTTGTGGAAGGACGCAGGCGGAAACTGGAAGCAAGCGAATTACAAAATCGAAACGCAGCCCGTGAAATCGACGCTTCTCTGGAAACACACGTCAAAAGCTCTCAGCCGGATTTTGATGGACATCAACAAGCTCTCGCTCAACTTCGGCGCGGAGCTCGTGTTTCTCGCAGCGGGCGCAGAAAAGAAAGGGAAGCCGGCCTCGTTCGAAAAATCGATGGCGATGCTGAACGAGTGTCTGGCCGAGTTCAAAGTGCCGGCCGGCTCGATCGTGATGACCAATGCCTCCGGCCTGTCGCGCGAAACGCAGGTGCAATCGTCGGCCCTCACGCGCTTTCTCATGGATTATTATCAGAGCGCCTACGGGCCGGAATATCTCTCGAGCTTGTCGCTTCTCGGGCGCGACGGAACCGCGCGGTCGCGCCTCACGAAGTTCGCAGGCCGCGGACGTCTGAAGACAGGGACGCTCCGGGATGTTCGATCCGTCGCGGGCTATCTTTATTCGAAGGGCCGTCAGCCATTCGCATTTTCGCTGATCTTCAACGGCGTATCGATGAGCGATCAAAAAGTGAAGGCCCTCGAAGACAAGGTGATCGAGACGGTCCTTGAAGCGGATCTCGGGTCGCGCCCGATGATCGAAGCCAACGTTTCGCAAAAGTCAGAAGCTCAATGACTATTTCGACGCGCCTTTAGCATGCGTCGATTTCGTGTGCTCGTCGGGCGCCTTAAAGAATTTTTTTTCAGGCTGAACGGCCGCGCGTTTGGGTGAATAGTAGGCGCCGTCGGCGCCGATGCGAAGGCTCTGCGCCCCGATCGGCTTCGTGTCGAACGAGCCCGACAGCCGGCTGGACAAATCGTCTGAGACTGAAGGGGCAGGAGTCCCTGCCGCGGGCTTCGGCAGCAAATCGAAGCGCGGTGCCGCTTTCAGCGTGTGGCGCGTGTTCGTTCGCGAAGACGCGTCCGTGGCCGAAAAAGCCGCGGGGCCCGTGAACGAAATTAGAATGAGAGCGGTCAGAATCCCCCGATT
>DASUEL010000089.1:0-8464 GCA_036275095.1 Bdellovibrionales bacterium | reverse complement strand
GAAGCCTTGCGCCTGGCCTTGGTCGGTCAGGCCGTCACGGCCGGCATCGTTCTCGCCGCGCTCACCGGACTCCGCGGCTCCGACTGTCGAAGCGGCTGAGGCCATCGCCGTTGCGAGCTTCGACGCTTCGAAACCCGGCTCGGTTTGCACCGTGACCGTCGCCGGGAGCGGCAGGTCGGCGTCGGTGATCGCCGCGGACTGATCGAGTGCGAACGGCGACAGCGCGTCGGCGGTGAGACCCGCCTGTGCGGTTTGCGCAGCCTGCGCGGTTTGCGCGCCGATTTGTCCCGCGCCGGTGCCGGCCGTGCGCGCGGCATTCTGAGCTGAGGCGGCGCCCGCGGCGGCTCCCGCAA
This sequence comes from Bdellovibrionales bacterium, assembly GCA_036275095.1. GTDB lineage: Bacteria > Bdellovibrionota > Bdellovibrionia > Bdellovibrionales > DASUEL01 > DASUEL01. Next base: position 8,111 of record DASUEL010000089.1, on the reverse strand, counting down.
CCGCGGCGCCCGCAAAGAAGTCAGGCATCACGAACTTATTGTTCGCGGGCTTGTTCTCGCGGCTCGGCTCTCGAAGGAGCGGGTCAGCCTGGCGCTCGAGACCTGCGATCGGCCCGAGCGCTTCAGTCGCGCGGTTCTTCTCGGGGAAAAACTCGCGGTTCATGCGCTCGAGTGAAGCGAGCATCTTGGCCTGCTTCGTCTCTTCGGGGCCCATGACCTTGAGATCGACCTCGCGGCCCGATTTCTGCGCCCAGTTCGCAAGCTGCGCCTCGGCCGTCTCCTTGAGCATATTCTCGTAGAGCTCGGTTGCGCGAACGCGCTCGAAGCCATTGAGCTGCAAGCCGTCGAGTACCGCCGTCATGGTCTGCTCGGGGCTCTTCAGCAAGTCACTGTCGGTGAGCGCGGTCATGGCTTCCATGATCTCTTGCGGCTCAACTCCGAGCTCGGCTTTCATTTGAAACAAGAAACGCATCATCGCTTGCTGGTCGGCCTGCACGGCGGTGGTGGTCGTCGACAGGTCTTCGTCAAGCGAGGGCGCGTCTTCTTGATTATTGAGGCCGGCGAGTGGCTTGCGGGTCACGGTCGGATCGACCGACTCCAGACGCTTCTCCTCGGCGGAAAACTTTTTGTTATTTTGGCCTACAGAATTTTGTTCGGCATTCCGTTCATCGGTTGGGGCGGAAGATTTTTGCGAGTCGGATTTGGCGTTTTCTTTTTTACCCGGCTCGGCCCGCTTGAAAGACTCGGGCTTCTTGGAGGGCTCGGCCTTTTCGCGCAAAACCTTCGAGAACTCGGGCGCGCCGTCTTTCGGCTTGGCGGAGGGCGAATTCAAAGCGGCGTCGGCGGAGACTTTGTCTCCGCGGGCGTTTCCGCTCAAATTCTGAAGTCCAAGACTTCCCAACCCTACGTTCAAGGAAACCTCCATGTTTCCCGCTTTGAGTTCAGCCGCGCCTTCCTGGCCGGACCGTTTTACTTCGCCTGGGCCTTGTAGCCCGCAAACTTCTCGCTGAGTCGCTGCGCCTTATCCGGCTTGAGGAGATTCAGGATGTCGGCCATGTTCTTCTTCTTCATCTTTCCAAGAACCTCGACGGCCAAGTCCTCGTCTATCTCTTCAAAAACCTTCGCGGCGTTTTGCGGCTTCATATTGGAGTAGATCTCGACCAGTTTGCTCACCCGCTCTTGATCCACGCCGACCCGCTCACTCAGTTTCTCGGCGATCTTCGTTCGAAGAACGTCGAGCTCCTTGAGGCGCTCCTCCAGCTCTACTCTCTGCTTTTGCAATTCCTCTTCCAACTCCGCAAGCTCTTGCTCTTTGAGGTCGAGATCGCGCTTGCGGTCTTCCAACTTGTTGAAAACAGCGAGTTGTTCGGGTGTCCAGTTTTTTGAAGCCGCGGTTTGAGCCGCCGCCTTTGCCGCCTGGTCCGCGGCAGCTTTTTCCTTATCGGCCGGGGCCGGGGCGTTACTTTTTGCCGGCGCCTGCTCGGCGAACGCGGCGCCGAAGACGCCGATGTCCACGTGCTGAATCATCGAGTCGATGTCGTCGACGTTCAATAGCACGAAAACGGAGAGCGCGAGCCCCACCGCCAGGCCGATCGTCGCGCCCAACGGGAACTTCGCGCGGCCTTTCGCCTGGCGCGGAGCCTTTCGCGCGGGCCTGCGTCTTACTGGAGCTTCCTGGCCCGTTCTTGCCTCTTTGGCTGCTCGGAAAAAGTTGCCGTAACTCGCCATAGTCTACCTCTTAGCTGGCTTTGATCTTTTGCGCCGCCGACGTGACCACGATCTCGTCGATGGTTTTCATGTCATGTTTTTTCTGGCTGAGCTTGAAACGCTCGGCCTGCCGCTCTTTCAGCTTTTCGAACGTCTTCAGCTCGCGCGCTCGCTCGATGAGTATTTCCTGTTTTCGCTCCATCTCTTGAATCAGCTGCCGGTTGAGGCTCTTCTGATTTTCGATGCGAACTTTTTGCCCCTCGAGGAAGAACGCCGACCACTTCAGCGTTTCGGCGGGGGCCCCGCCTGAAACCACCAGCTGCGACTCAAAACGTTTCGCTTCGCTGATCTCTTCGTACATTTTATCGAGCTTTTCGCGCCCAGCTTCGTAATTGCGCTGGGCCTCGGCGAAGTCCCTGAACGCGAGATCGCGCTCAGTCCTCTTATGGCTCATGACTCGCTCGAGACGGAATTTGAACTTCAAGCTTCAGCTCCGTTCAGTGTCTGCGCGAGACGCGCGACGCTTTCCTCCATGTTACATGGATCATCGACGTTCTGCCGCAAATATGACGTGATCGGGTCGTTCAGACGAATGGCTTGATCGATCTTGGGGTTCGCGCCCTCTTTGTAAGCACCGATATTGATGAGGTCCTCGGCGTCGCGGTAAACGGCCATGTTCTCCCGGAAGAGCTCGGCCAAGTGCACGTGCTCGCGGCTTATGATGTTTCGCATGACCCGGCTGGTGCTTTGGAGCACGTCGATCGCGGGATAGTGGCCCTTCTGGGCCAAGGTTCGGCGAAGCACGATGTGCCCATCGACGATCGAGCGAACCGAGTCGGCAATCGGGTCGTCCATGTCGTCACCCTCGACCAGCACGGTGTAAAGACCCGTGATACTACCGCCGCTTTCAAAGGAGCCGGCCCGCTCGAGCAGTTTCGGCAACATCGCGAACACGCTCGGCGTGTAGCCTTTCGTTGCCGGCGGCTCGCCGGTCGAGAGGCCGATTTCACGCTGGGCCATGGCGAAGCGAGTGACCGAATCCATCATGAGCAGCACGTTCTTGCCCTGCTTGCAGAAATATTCACTGATCGCGGTCGCCACGAAGGCGCCTCGCATGCGCACCAGCGGGCTCTGATCGCTCGTCGCGCAGACCACGACGGAGCGCTTGAGGCCCTCCTCGCCAAGGTCGTTTTTGAGAAATTCTTTAACCTCACGGCCGCGCTCGCCGATGAGCGCGATCACGTTGACGTCGGCATTGGAGTTGCGGGCCATCATACCGAGCAGAACCGACTTCCCGACGCCCGAGCCGGCCATGATACCGACCCGTTGCCCGCGACCGATCGTGAGCAGGCCGTTGATCGCGCGCACGCCGAGATCGATCGGCGTATCGATGATGCTGCGATCGAGCGGGTTCTCCACATCGGCGTACAACGGCACTTGATCGTCGGCTTCGATCGGCTCCGAGCCGTCGAGCGGCTCACCGAGCCCGTTGAGCACGCGGCCGAGGAGCGAAGGCCCCACGGCCAGCGTCGCTTTTTGGCGCTGAAGCACGATACGCGCACCAAGGCCCACCCCGCGGATGTCTCCCAACGGCATAAGCAGAACGGACCGGTCTTTAAACCCCACGACCTCCGCGAGAATCGGAGCGGAGCCGCTGGAAGGGTAAACCTCGCACACGCTTCCGAGCCAGGCTCCCGGAAGAAATCCCTCCATGACGAAACCGACGACCCGATTGATCTTTCCGATGTCGCGGGTGAGGTTCACGCCGTCGAGGGCGTTGTAATACTTATCGAAGTTGATCTTCGGAACAGTGATCATGTCTGGCTGCTGCCCTTCACCTTAGGGGCCTTTTCTTTCAGGATCGACCATAGCTTGTCGACTCGCTCCTCAATCGTGGCGTCGACAACGCCGTAATTCGTTTCGAGAACGGCGCCGCCGTCGTGAATGTCAGGGCTCGATTCGAATTTCATCCGTTTGATGAAGTCGAACTCCTTGCTGAGCTTGGTGCGAAACTCCTCGATATACTTGTGATCCTGCTCGGAGAGCCTGACCAGCACGCTCTCTTCACTCTGCGCAAGATCGATCGCCTGGCGAAGTACGGGCAGGATGCGATCGGGCCGCTCCTGGAGCTGCTCGAAGAACAGCTTTTTTGCGAGCTCGAAAGCGAGACGCACGATGTGCGCCTCATTCTGTATTGCGAGCTCGGTCTTGATATGTGAGATCGAAGTCAAGATGCGGTCGAATTGGCCGAGGCGCTCCAGCAGATGGTCTTTCTCTTCGTCGAACGCGCGCTTACGGCCCTCTTCGAGGCCCAAATTGTACGCCTCCCGGTAGGCGTTCTCTTGTATCTCACGGACTTTTTCAAGCGCTCGGGCCTCGATTTTTTCTTGCAGGGACAGACGCTCAATTTCAGAGATCCCGGTCTGCTGCGCCACGAGCTCATTGAGCCGGAAGCTCTTCGGACGCTTTTGATTTTCAGAGAGAAAATCCCGGGCCACCGCCGGGATTTGGGCGTCGAGGGCCTTCGGCGTGAACTCGAGCACGAGGTTCTCGGCCTCTTCTTTCTTAAATACCTTGCGATTAGACAAGGGCATCTTCCGCGCCTCCACGAGATATCAGGATCTTGCCTTCGGTCTCGAGCCGGCGGGCCGCATTGACGATTTCTTGCTGCGCGGACTCGACATCCGACAGGCGCGCTGGCCCCATCGTCTCGAGGTCTTCCTTGAGGAGGTTCGCCGCCCGCGACGACAGGTTGCGGAAAATCTTCTCTTTGATGTCGTCGTTGGCAGTCTTGAGCGCCAGGAGCAGCTTGTCGTTCGCGACTTCCTTGAGCAACGTCTGCATACCGCGATCGTCGATCTTGATGATGTCTTCGAAGACGAACATCAGCTTGCGAATCTCTTCTGCAAGCAGCGGATCCTTTTCTTCGATGCGCGACATGATCGCCTGTTCGGTGTTTTTGTCCATGACGTTGAGCATTTCGGCAACCGGCTGAGTTCCTCCCAAGGTCGCCTGCTCGACCGTTCCCATCATCGAGAGCTCGGAGCGCAGCACGTTGTCGAGCTCTGAAATCAGATCGGGGTCGATATATTCGAGGTTCGCCATTCTAAGAACCACTTCGGCTTGAAGAGCTTCGGGCAGGCGCTTCAGCACTTCGCCCTTTTTCTCGGGCTCCAGATGCGCCAAAATGACCGCGACCGTTTGCGGGTGCTCATTCACCAGAAAGTTGGCCAGTGACTTCGCATCGACGAGGTCCAAGCTCTCGAGTGTTTTTTGCCCGCCGCCGCGCACGTTTAAGTGACCCAGGATACCGCGGGCGCGCTCTTCACCGACGGCGCTGACGATCGTGTCCTTCGAAGTGTAATCCTCTGAGAAAATGTAATCTTCGGCTTCACTGGCCATCTCGTAGTACTCTTCGAGCACTCGTTTCGTAATCTGGACCGGCACGACCCGCATACGGTGCATGACACCGATCAGCTTACGGATATCAGTGTCGTCGAGATGCGCGAACAGCGCCTTCGTGGCGGACTCGCCAAGATAATTGATGAGGATCGCGGCTTTTTCGAAACCGCGAAGGTCCTCGAAATGCAGATCTTGGGGTTTGGACAGCTTAGCCATTTATCAATCCTTCCTCACGAGCCACAAGCTCAGGGCGTGTGAGGCCTTTTTGTTGTTTTGGTCGATCAGATTCATGATTTTCTCACGCAGCAGCTCGCTCTCGGCTTTGTCGGGGTCGAGCGTCTCTTCGAGCATCGGGAGAGCCGACGTCATGCCGGGCAATGTGCCTTCGGACGACTGTATCTGCTCCAACTCCTCGATCGTCTTCGGGAGCATGTCGTCGATCGATTCCTGGAAGCTATCCGTGATCCAGCGCATGAACGGGCGGATCACTATGAAGAAGAACAGAATCAGGCTCAGGCAGATGACCGACCAGTAGGCGAGGTAACCGATGAATTTGCGGCGCTCGAGCTGATTGAGCGAGCGATTTGCCTCCGTGAAGTCCTCTTTTTCGAACTTGATGTTTTCGATGCTGACCGAGTCTCCGCGCTCGGCCTTGAAGCCGATCGCGCTCTTGACGAGCGACTCGTATTTCTGGAGCTCCTCGGCCGTGCGAGGCGTATAGACCTCTTCGACCGTACCGTCGTCGCGAGTTTTGAAAGTCGTCGCGCCATCGACGAGAACCGCGACACTGAGGCGGGTCACCGCGCCGGGCGACTCTTTGATATTGCGGATCGTTTTCGGCACGTCATAGTTGGTCGTCTTGAGCTCTTTCTTCACGTCTTGCGAAAATCCGACCGTGCCGGCGTCGGCGGCCCCGGGCAGATTGGCACGGGCCCCGGGAACTCCGACGGGGTTCGTGCGATTGCCCGCGAGCGTCTCTTCGGAGCTTTGAATGCTTCGCACGGCCGCTTTGTCGGCGTCGACCAGCTCCTCGACCGCGGTGATCTGCTGATTGCTGACGTTGGCATCTACTTTCGCGATGATCTTGCCGGTTCCCACGACTTTCTCGAGCACCGATTCGATTTTTTCTTCGATTGAACGCTCCGTCTTCTGCTTGTGTTCGAGAAAGTCGCTCGAGGCCGCAGCCGCAGGATCGCTCAGATTCTTCGAAAGCACTTTTCCGCGCTGGTCGACGACGGTGACCTTCGCGGGATCCAGCCCTTCAACCGAGCTGGCCACGAGATGGGTGATGCCGCGAACTTGTTCGGCGGTGAGGTTCTTGCCCTCTTGAATGTCGACGACGACCGAAGCCGTGGGCTGGCCGCCCTCTTCGAGGAAGGTCTTTTTCGGCGGAAGCGCCAGAAGCACCTTCGAGCTGCGAACCACGTCGAGCGTATTGATCGCGCGCATGAGCTCGCCCTGAATGGCGCGCTGATAATTGATTTTTTGGGCGTAAGACGTCGTGCCGAAGTTCTGCTTGTCGAAAATTTCGAAACCGAGCTGGCCGAATTTGGTGCTCGGCGCTTCTGTCATGATGAGCATTTGAGTGGAGTGCAAAAGCTCAGGTGGAATCGCCACCGTTTTGCCGCCGTCGCGCAACTCGAATGGAATGTTCTTGTCTTTCAGCTTCGAAACGATGAGCGGAAGCTGCTCGGTCGGCACGTTCGTGAAGAGGTTTTCATAGCGTTTGCTCGAGACCATCATGATCGAAATCACGAAGGCCGTCATGACGATGAGCGAGACCAAAACGATCGACACTCGCTTCGTTGGCGTGAGCGTTTTGTAGAACCCGTTGAACTGCTGAATCAGGTTACGAATGAAATTGCGCAAGGCTTACCCCTCCTTAGACCTGCATTCTCATGACTTCTTGGTACGCTTCGATGATCTTGTTGCGTACTTGCACCATGAGTCGCAGAGCAATGTCAGCCTTTTCAGCAGCTATCATTGTCTCATGAATATTGTTGTTCTGACCAGTCGCGAGCTGTTGCATTTTGAGATCCGATTCTTTTTGAAGCTGGTCGACGGAATTGACCGCGTCTTTCAACGTCTGCGCGAAGCTGCCTTCGCCTGAGACGTTCGTCGACGTTCCCGGCGCTTGAGTCTGAGACGTGGATGTTCGTCCGGTCGTGAGCTCGCCGCCGATCGGAATGCTGCTCATGTTTCCCGTCGAAATTTTCAAGCCGTCCATGGTCTATCCTTTCAGCTCAAGCTACCTAGCGCCCGATGTCCAGCGCGCTCAGTGCCATGTTCTTCGTTGCCTGCAGCGCCGAGACGTTGGCCTCGTACGCGCGGGTCGCCTGGATCATATTGGCCATCTCTTCCATGAGATTGATATTGGGCATGGCCACATAGCCCTCTTCGTTGGCGTCCGGATGGTCGGGCTGGTACTTCAGGAGCGGCGCCCTGCGATCGACGAGAACGTCGGTCACCTGCACGCGCTGAATCTTTTCGCGCTCCCCGGTGAGGATCTCGCCGAAATGGCGGGCCTCGGGCATCGCCTCGAGCACGACCTCTTTGCGGCGGTAGGGCCCGCCCTCGGGGGTTTGGGTCGTGTTGATGTTGGCGATGTTGCTCGAAATGGTATTCATGCGCATGCGTTGCGCCGCCATTCCGCTGCTGCTGACCCTAAGCCCGGTCAGAAAATCCATTAACGGCCTCCATCCATGGCGACATACTTCATGGCGCCAAGCTTCTTATTGATCAGCTCCACCGCGGCTTTGTAGAGAATCGTGTTTTCAGTGAGCTTCGACATTTCTTTTTCCATGTCGACGGTGTTTCCGTCGTTGTTCACGACGACGTCAGGCTCGTCGTAAATCTCGGCCTTCACTGCGTCGACGACTCCTTTGACCATGGGCATGTGGTCGGGATGCGAGGTCTCCATTCGGCCGCCTTCGTTGAGCTCCAATGCCCGTGCGAGCTCGTTTTCGAAGTCCACCCTCTGAGCCTTGTACCCCGGCGTCTCG
>DASUEL010000088.1:0-2538 GCA_036275095.1 Bdellovibrionales bacterium | reverse complement strand
TGCCACCGCTACCGGTCGCACCTGTTCCGGTCGTGCCGGTGCCGGTACCTGTCGTACCAGTGCCGGTCGTGCCCGTGCCCGTGTCCGTCGTGCCCGTACCAGTCGTGCCGGTGCCGGCGGCGCGGCCGGTGCGTGGAGCCGGGCTCGGTGTGGCTTCAGCGCCGGTCGCGGCACTCGTACCGCCGGTGGCTGTGCCCGCGCCTGTAGTTGCGCCACCTGGGCCCGTCGTGCCGGTGTTTTGGTTCATCGTGCCTCCGCCCGTCGCGGCGCTTTGTTCGGTGGGCATGCCGCCTGTTCCGATGTCGGCGGTGTCAGAGGTTCCTTGTGTGTTTTGGCTGTTTTGATTTCGATTGGCGCCCATGGCGAAAGCGCTCGATCCGAAGCTGGTCCCCGCGATCGTGAGGACCGCGGCCAGGAGAATCAGTTTTTTCATGTGTGACTCCTTCAGGGCCTCCCGGCCCCCGTTCCCCTTTCGTTAGCAACGAAGCGGAAAGGGGCTATGAAGGCCAAATGAAGTTCGCGTCACATTCGCAAGCTTTGGCGTCAGCTCTTCAGAATTTTCTCGCGGCCGACGAGAAAGAGCACCAGCGCGAGCGCTCCGAAGAAGAAATAGGGTACCACGTCGCTCGTCGCGAAATCGCCGAGCTGCGCGCTCATGTCGATTGCGCGGAGGATATTCTCCTCGAGCGCCAGGAGAGCCAGGCCGATGCCCGCGATCGCACCGCCGGCGATGAGGCCCGACGACAGCAGAACGCCGCCCGAGCTCTCTTCTTCTTCGGCCGACTTGTTCTTCGAGCCGCGCTCGACGAGCCAGCGCACGAGACCGCCGAAGAAGATCGGGGTGCTCGCCGCGAGCGGCAGGTACACGCCAACCGCGAACGGGAGCGAGGGCACGCCCGCGAGCTCGAGCACGATGGCGATGAACACGCCGATGAACACCAGGCTCCAGGGCAATTGTTGCGTGAGAATGCCGTCGATGATGAGCGACATCAGGCGCGCTTTCGGCGCTTCGAACTTCGTGACGGGCGTGCCGTCGTCGCGTGTTTTCAAGACGCCGTTGATTCCCGGGTCGACGAGATACGAAAGCTGGTTCGTCTCGGGATGCACGAGGTAACGGCCCGCTGCGGCCGAGCCATGGGCTTGCGCGAGGTGTACGACGTTGTACTCGGTCTGATCGTTGAACGACGCCGGGAGCTTTTCGCGTTTGCCCGAGCCTTGGACTCCGGCCGGGAGCGGGTCGGCAACATCGACCTTATGATAAACAGTCGAGCTGTAGTTTAGAAGCGAGAGCGTGTAGCCGATGACGACTGCGGATGTAAGCGCGCCGATCAAGAGGCCGATCTGTTGATAGCGCGGGGTCGCCCCGACGAGAAAGCCCGTTTTCAAGTCTTGCGAGGTTGTGCCCCCGTTCGAGGCCGCAACGCACACGATGGCCGCGATGCTGAGCGCGGTCACGCGGTACTCGGCGCCGACCCAGCCGAGCGCAACGAAAATCAAACACGTCAGAAGAAGAGTTGCCACCGTCATGCCCGAAATCGGGTTTGAGGACGAGCCGATCGTGCCCGTCAAGCGCGACGACACGGTCACGAACAGAAAGCCGAAGCCCACGATGAGCACGGCGCCGATCAGGTTCACGTGAAGCGGCGGTGCCAGCCAGATTGCGGCGATGAGCGCGAGCACGCCGGCGACCACGAAGCTCATGGGCAGGTCGTTTTCGGTGCGCGTGGTCTTCTGCCCTTGCCCGGTGCCCGCGGCGCGAAAGCTCGAAAGGCCTGCGACGAATGACTGGGCGATGACCGGCAGGCTTTGCAGCAGGCTGATGATGCCGCCGGCGGCGACGGCGCCCGCGCCGATATAGAGCACGTAATTCGACCACACTTCGTGGGTGCTCATTTGCGAGATGAGTTTGGTCGCAGGGAACAACGGCGTCGTCAGCTGGCCGCCGAAGAGCACGATGGCCGGGATGAGAACGAACGTCGAGAGCACGCCGCCAGCGACCATGGTGCTCGCAATACGGGGGCCGATGATGTAGCCCACACCGAGAAGCTCGGGCGATACCTCGGTGGCGAAAACGGAGCCCTTGTACCAGGTGATGGCTTTCTCAGGAACGTCCTTCCAGATGCGAAAACCGACGTTGGCAAGCTTGTAGAAAAATCCGAGCGCGAAGCCCGTGAAAACCGTCTTGGCGCTCGTTCCGCCCTCTTCTCCGACAATGAGGACTTTCGCGCAGGCGGTACCTTCGGGATAAGGAAGGTTGCCATGCTCTTTCACGATGAGCGCCCAACGGAGCGGAATCATCATGAGCACGCCCAGAAGGCTTCCGAGCACGGCAACGAGCATGACCTGTCCCACTTCCATGTCGTAACCGAGAATCAGGAGCGCGGGCATCGTAACCGCGACACCGAACGCGATGCTCTCGCCCGCTGAGCCGGTCGTCTGAACGATGTTGTTTTCGAGGATGGTCGTGCGGCGGATGCGGAACGCTTTCGAAAACGCGCGGAACAGCGTGATCGAGAGAACGGCGACTGGAATCGATGC
>DASUEL010000087.1:0-2004 GCA_036275095.1 Bdellovibrionales bacterium | reverse complement strand
GATGAACGCGTTGTCCCCCATCAACACCAGCGTTTCGCGCGAGCCTTTTGCTTGCGCTTTTTCGATCGCCTGTCCGAGCCTTTCGACGTCGGCGGGCTCCATCGAGATTCCGCGCGAGCGCATGCGGTCGACCGCGTGGTTCGAAAACTGAAGCTTCGCGGCTTCGGTTTTCGCCGCGGGATTCTGCCCCGTTACGGTCTCGTCTTTGAGCAGGTCTTTGAAGCCGGCATCGGGCGTTTGCGCGCGCTCCGTCGGGAGCGGCAAGCCCGTGCTGATACTTCGAATGCCTCTCAATTCACTCGCGCTCATTCAAGTCCTTGTGCCTTATCCACTTGATCTTTAACTGCGGACGACATCGCGATGCTCGCGAGATTGCCGCGGCCGAACGTTTCGGGCGGCGCGCCCGGCACGTCTTCGTTACTCGCCGGCGCCGCGTTCGCTTGCGTGCTTGAGGCCTTGGGGGCCGGGCTCGCGGGCTTGCTTGGGCCTGTCGTCGATCCGGGACCGCGGGTTTGCGCCATCGCCGCGTTGAGCGCGGCTTCGGCGGTTTGCGCCGCCGTCGGCAAGCCGTTGGGTCCCGAGCCGTTCTGCGCCATTGGCGCCTGGCCTTGAGGAACGAGCTTCGCTTTTTCCGCTTCTTTCAGCTCTTGGTCTTCGATCTTTTTCACGTCCTGCAGATAGATCGTCTGCTCGCCGATCAGGAGCACGGGGCCCTTCGGCGTGTAGTTGACACCGGTGATACGGCCCGAGATCGCGGTCTCGGCGGCGACTTTACGGCCTTGCTCATTCTTCGCTTCGACCGTGAAGTGATAGTCGCCGGCACGCGACGGCTGCCCGTCTTTGTCGAGGCCGTTCCAGCTGACTTTATTGACTCCCGGCTTGAGGTCGCTGACCGTGTACGTCTTGATCAGCTTGCCCTCGGCGTCTTTGATCGACACTTCCGCCGTCTTGGCGGCGCCTCTGAGCGTGAAGCGCAACTCATGCGCTTTGTCGCCCGGCGCGCGCACCACTTTCGAAGAGTCGGCCGAAATTTGCTTGCCCATGAAATTGAGCACTTGGTAATCGGCCATCGGCGCCTGGCCTTTTTTGAGGTCGCCCAAGGCTTCGTTGATGTTGAATAGCTGCTCGAGCGAGGTGAACTGCGCGAGTTGCGCGGCCATCTCGTGGCTTTGCAGCGGGTTGGTCGGATCCTGGTTCTTCATCTGCGTCAGCATCAGCTTGAAGAACGCGTCTTTATCGAGATCCTGCTTCGGCTCGCGAATGACTTTTTTCGGATCCACCCAGTTTGGATCGGCGATTTCGTTGAGGACGTCACCGATGGCCTTGTCGCCGAACGGGTTCTTGCCCGCCGCCAGATTCTGGTCTTTCGAAGCCTTGAGGCTGCTCTCTTGGGGAGCCGGAGACCAGGCGCGGGTTTTCGTCGAGTTCGTCACCATAGATTACGCCACCAGATCCAGTCTGCGCGAATTGTCACGCGCGCGGGCCGCGGCCGGTACGTCGGCCGGGGTCATCGTTTTGCTTCGCTTGCCGTAGCTCTTCAGGCCCGTCGTGTCCGCGAAGCCTTGACGGTTCGCTTGATTCTGCTGGCGGAATTGGCCGAGAAACTCGCGAGCCATTTCACGCTGCTGTTGAGCGAGCTGCGAGTCGAGATCGGGCTGGAATTTCTGAGCGACATCCACCTTGACCGAGTCGATATTGAGTTTATGTCCGATCAGGTTTTCGCGAAGGTCGCTGAGGCCAGACTCGAGGAGCTTTTTAGTCTCGGTGTTCTCGGTGAGCATTTTGATGTCGACTTTACCGTCTTGGACGGAGACTTTGAGGTCGACGTGCCCCATTCCCTCAGGGCTCATCTGAATTTTCATCTCGCCGCCGCCCTTCTGGATCAAGAGCTGCGCGTTTTGAATGACTTGTCTGACATTCGCCGCTTCGTCGCCAGGTTTGAGGTTTGGCTGGTTCGCCAGCGAGGCGATCGGCGCGAACATGTCTTGCGGCTTGCTCGGCGTG
>DASUEL010000086.1:0-5845 GCA_036275095.1 Bdellovibrionales bacterium | reverse complement strand
AAACGCAAGTCACCTTAGACCATCCGCACGCCTCTGGCACCTGGCGCAACTTCCGGCTCCAGGTGGTCGGGCCTCCGATCGCCGCCGGGTTCGTGTTCACGCTTCGGGCACGGCCGCGCAACCCTTGGACGCTCGATCGTTTATCAGAGCGCGGGTGGTATACCGAAGCGCAACGAAAGTCGTTAGAGTCGCTGATCGCGTCTCGATCGAATTTCTTGGTCGTCGGCCCGACCGGGAGCGGAAAGACCTCGGTTCTTGGAGCGTGCCTCAAGGCCATCGGCGAACGGGAACGCGCGGTAATTCTCGAGGACACCGACGAGCTCGAGGCGCCGAATGCATCGAGCCTCAAGCTGCTCACCCGACACGATCCACAAAACCTACTGACGCCGGTCGACTTGTCGGCGCTCCTGCGCCACACGCTCAGGTTACGCCCCGACCGTCTCGTGCTCGGAGAGGTACGCGGGCCCGAGGCAAAGGAACTCCTACTCGCTCTGGCGACCGGCCATTCGGGCAGTTTAGGCACCCTTCATGCGAGCCAGGCGCAAGAAGCGCTACTGCGGCTCGAAATGCTCGTGCAGCTTGGCGCTCCTCAATGGGGTCAGGCAACCGTGAGAAGGCTGATCCAGCTGAGCTTGAATCACATCGTCGTCTGCAAGAAGGAGCCCACGGGAGAACGGTCGCTCGAAGGAATCTATCGCCTAACGTCTCTTGAGGAGTTCGGGTTCTTGGTCGAGCGTCTGGCCTGACCAAAGCCATGCTCGACTGTTTGAATTGATTGCGCGTTGCTACAATGAATCATGTTGTTCCGCAAAGCGCCGAAGAAAATACGCGGACTTTTGTTCAAGATTAAGCTGGGTGTCGGCGTGCTTTGTTTTCTGGCGCTCCTCCCGGTCGTGAACTGGCTTTATCACATAGTCCGAAATCCTTCGCAAATTCTCAGCCCGTTCCATAGGACGCTGGCGAAAACGCCGTCTGATACTTGGGCCTCTTACGGGGAATCCTTCGAAGAAAACGCGACGGAAGTTTTGACTCCGGAGTTTCTGGCTGCGATGGCTCAAGCTGAGAGCGCCGGCAACCCCGTCGCGCAGCCGTATTGGCGTTGGGATCTCTCGAGCAATCCGTTTGAAATCTATGCGCCCGCTTCGAGCTCGTCGGGTTTGTTTCAGCTCACGCAAGGGACTTTCGAGGAGGCAAAGCGGTTTTGCATTCACGAAGGCAAGGTCGTCAGGGACGGGCCTTGGTACAATCCCAGTACCTGCTGGTTCAATTTCTTTTACTCGCGGCTCTCGCCGACCGATTCCATCGAAATGACCGCCGCGCGACTCCAGCATCTCATCGACAAACTCAATTATCGCGGTGGCCGGCGCGGCAAACAGGAGCTCGCGGCGATCATTCACCTATGCGGATTCGCGAAGGCACAACAGGCCGTCAGAAAAGGCGCCGCGAAGATCGGGTCGTGCGGCGATCACAACGTCGGATCCTACTTGCGTAAGATCCGCGCGCTGGAACGAACTTTTGCTTTGATTCGAAGTTCTAAGAATGGAGCCGCCGAGAGACGTGTGGCGGCCCAAGAACGTTAGGCCGCTTTGACGTCGGTCAGCGAGCTATTCGGATCGATCTTATCGAGCTTCAGCTCTCCGCCCTTTTCGAGCTCACGGGCCTTCATGATGATCTTCAAAAAAGCGGCGCTGATTTCGCCGGCATTCGGCTTGTAGCCGTTGAACACCTCTTCGACAGCGCGAAGCTTCATGTGCGACATTGAAAACGTGGCCTTCGGGCGCACGTCTTCTTTGAGGCCGTGCATGGCGATTGCGACGATGCGCTCCGGAAGGCGCGTGGTGATTTCAGCGACGGCTTCCGGCGGCCAGCTGAAGACCTTGTCGACCGTCAAAAGCTTCTCTTTCAGCAGCTTTGCCCACGCCGGATTCTCGCCTTCGACCGCCTTGAGAAGCTGTTCCTTCTTTTGATCGGTGCAGGTCTCGATGAGGTTCACGAGCTGAATGAAACCTCCCGGTTTCTTGAAACGTGCCAACATAGACATATGAACAACCTCCCAAAAAAATTATGCTCGAACTGAAATCGATTTCGGGGCGCTTTCCCCGCTTGCTTCTGGAGTCTCAATCGCGATGAAATCTACCGGCACATCAATTTCGGCTGCCGTCTGCGCTTCGGGCGCCTGCTCCGCCTTTTGAGCCGGCTGCGCCGACACATCGGTGGAACGGGCTTGGTTACGGAAAAACTCATCGGACATGCGCTTTACGATTTCGGCCTCTCTGGCCATTTTCGCGTCGGCGCCGTACGTCTCTTTATATGTTTTCACGGCCTCAACCACCGCATGCTTCACAGGGCCGCGATTGGTGCTCTCCGCGACAGGCTGGCCGAAGCTGGGCGCCGAGGCGCGTACAGGCCGCTCCTTTTTCATGTCGACGGATTTGAGCCTAGGCGAAGAGGGAACAATGCCGCTGATCTTTTCCATGCCCGCACCTCCTGTGCAAATGGCGTCGTGAGCTTCATGCCCACATGGTAAAGATCGGAATGCGACCTCAGGACTTGAAATATGATTCAAGGTGAGACGATTTTCCATGCGAAAGACTAGGCCCTCTCATTTGCCTACACAGATGTGTCGGCATAAGGTCGAGTGGACTGAAGTCTTGCGAAATGCGTCAACTTGCTTTTCCCAATATCAGACGCCAACTGGAACAAGTTTAGTGCCCGACGTCTCAGACATGGGCGCCTTAGGCTTTCGCGGGCGCCTTAGGCTTTCGCGGGTTCTGAAGCTCCGCCTTTCGAGGCTTCTTTTTCTTTTACCGCGAGGCGGATGCCGAGCTCCAGGAGCTGGTCGCGATTGACCGGTCCGGGCGAGCCTGCCATGAGGTCGGAAGCCTTCGCCGTTTTCGGGAACGCGATCACTTCGCGGATATTCTCGGTTTGACAGAGAATCATGACGGCACGATCGACGCCCCACGCGGCACCGCCGTGCGGAGGCGTGCCGTACGTGAGCGCCTCGAGGAAGAAACCGAATTTCAGCTCGGTCTCTTCTTTTGAAAGCCCCAGCGCCTTGAACATTGCCTGCTGAACCTCATTGCGGTGAATACGAATGCTGCCGCCCAGGAGCTCGTGGCCGTTGCACGCGAGATCGTAAGCTTTTGCGAGAACTTCGCCGTAGCGTGACTCATCGCCATTCAAAAGGATTTCGAGATGCTCGTCTTTGGGCGCCGTAAAGGGATGATGGCGCGCGGCCCAGCGTTTGTTGTCTTTGTCATACTCGAAGAGCGGGAAATCGACGATCCAGACGAAGAAGTCTTTCGAGTGGTCGATCAGATTGAGCTCGCGGCCGAGCGAGAGGCGCAAAGCCGACAGCACCGCGCAGGTCGTGTCGTAGTCGTCGGAGACGATCAGGACCATGTCACCTTGCTTGGCGCCGGCCGCCTTGAACGCAGCCGCGAGCTTCGCCTCGTCGAGAAATTTGGAGACAGGCGACGTCCACTTGCCGTCTTTGTCGTGTTTGATCCACATTAAGCCCTTGCCGCCGTTCTCTTTCGCTTTGTCGGTTAGCTTATCGATTTGACTGCGCGAAAACTCAGCGCCGTTCGGGACGACAAAGCCTTTGATCGCGCCTTTGCGCGCGATCACGTCTTCGAACATGCGCACGCCGGTGCCGGCAAACGCAGACTGCAAGTCGACCAGCTCGAGGCCGAAGCGAATGTCGGGTTTGTCGGAGCCGTAGCGGTCCATCGCCTCTTGATAGGTCATGCGTGGGATAGGACCGAGCTCGACGCCTTTGATCTCTTTCCAAACCTGGCGCAAAAGTGTTTCGTTGACCTTCAAGACGTCGTCGACGTCGGCGAAGCTCATTTCGATATCGACTTGCGTGAACTCCGGCTGGCGGTCGGCGCGCAGATCTTCGTCGCGGAAGCAGCGGGCAATCTGGAAGTATCGGTCGTAACCCGAAATCATCAGGAGCTGCTTGAGCGTTTGCGGGCTCTGCGGAAGCGCGTAGAAGTTGCCGGGGTTCACTCGGCTAGGTACGAGATAATCCCGCGCGCCTTCGGGCGTGCTCTTGTAAAGGATCGGCGTTTCGATTTCGAGGAAGTTCTGCTCGCTCAATGTTTTGCGCACGATCTGATTGAACTTGTGGCGAATGGCGAGGTGTTCTTGCAGGCGCGGCGAGCGCAAGTCTATGTAACGGTATTTCAAGCGCGTCGTCTCGCTGACGTTGGGATCGGTGATCTGAAACGGCGGCGGCTTGGCTTCGGATAAGATGTCGCACTCCACCGCTTCAACTTCGATGTCGCCCGTGGCAAGCTTTGGGTTCTTCATACCCTGAGGGCGCAGGCGGACTTTGCCCCGCACGCCGATGACGTACTCGCCCCGCATGTCTTTCGATTTGAGCATGAGGGGATCTTGCGGGTTGAAGACGACCTGGCAAATGCCCGAGCGGTCGCGAAGATCGACGAAAACGAGACCGCCGTGGTCCCGGCGGGAATCGACCCAGCCCATCAGCACGACATCTTCACCTTGGTGATTGCCGCGCAAATCACCGCAGCGGTGAGAGCGTTTCAATTCACGGACGAAGCGGGAGGCGGGAGTCGCTTGTGGGCTCATTTCAGTCTTTCCTTCAATACGTTTTCTAGTTTCGATAGCGGAACGGTTTCTTGAGTTCCGTCTTTCATGTTACGAAGCAATGCTTCGCCTTTTTGATATTCGGTGCCGCCGATGATGAGCGCGTACTTCGCGCCTACCCGGTCGGCCGATTTGAACTGCGACTTCATCGACTTGCCTTGCAGATCGAAATCGACCCAATGACCTTCGTTACGAAGCTTGTAAACCAACTCCTTCACGAAATCTTTCGCCGTCGGGTCTGGCAACACGCAGTAAAGCTGAACTTTCGGCGTCACGCTTTCAGTGAGCGACTCGACGAGCATTCCGAGCCGCTCCTCACCCATGCCGCAGCCGACTGCCGGCACGTTGGGGCCGCCGAGCTCTTTGACGAGGAGATCGTACCGGCCCCCGCCGCACACGGTACCTTGGGCGCCGATGCGGTCGGTGATGAACTCAAACGATGTGCGCGTGTAATAGTCGATGCCTCGCACGACGCGCGGGTCGATCTCGTACGGAATCTTGAGTGCCTTAAGCCCCTGCTCCACGCCCTGGAAATGTGTTTTGCAGGGTTCGCAGAGATTGTCCATCATCGTCGGAAGAGTCTTCGCGATGGCTTGGCAGCCCGGGTTTTTGCAGTCGAATACGCGCAGCGGGTTGCGATCGAGCCGCTTCTGGCAGTCGGCGCAAAGCTCGGCCGCGCGGGGCTTCAGAATGCCGAGGAGTTTTTCACGGAAGGCGGGCCGGCAAGTTTGGTCGCCGATGCTCGTCACTTTTAGCGTGAGGTCTTTCAGCCCGAGCTGCTGAAATAAAAAGTGCTGGGTGGCCATGATCTCGACGTCGGCATCGGGGCCTTCGACGCCGAAAATTTCGAGGCCGAATTGGGTGTGCTGGCGAAAGCGGCCTTTTTGCGGACGTTCGTGACGGAACATCGGGCCCATGTAATAAATTTTCACGACGGGCGTGAGGTTGATCCAGTTGTGCTCGAGCAGCGCGCGGACGATTGAAGCCGTGCCTTCGGGTCTAAGTGAAATGCTTTCGCCGTTGCGGTCTTCAAATGTGTACATTTCTTTTTCGACGATATCGGTGGTCTCGCCGACGCCGCGTTTGAAGAGTTGGGTCGATTCGAGGAGCGGCGTGCGAACCTCTTTGAAGCCGCTTGCATGGTAGAGACGGCGGGCTGTGCTTTCTAGGTGGTGGTAGAGCCAAATCTCCGGCTCGGCCACGTCTCGCATGCCTCTAAGCG
>DASUEL010000085.1:0-4135 GCA_036275095.1 Bdellovibrionales bacterium | reverse complement strand
TTTTATGAAGGCCGCGCGCTTGAAGGACTGGCATTTTTTTGACTCTTTCGTTTTTCAACCAGCTTGAGAAGGTGCGGGTAGACGGTCTCGGCCATCTTGACGTGGCCTTTTTCATTCGGATGAATTCCGTCGGTTTGGTTGAGCTCCTTTTCGCCGCCCACGCCTTCGAGTAAAAACGGGATGAGCGCGACATCGAATTCTTTGGCAAGCTCGCGGTAGAGCTGTTCGAAGCCTTCGGTGTACTCTTTGCCGTAATTCGGCGGGATCTTCATGCCGGCCAGCACGACTTCGATTTTTTCTTTCTTTGCGCTGCTGATGATGTTCGAGAGGTTTTTCTTCGTTTGCGCGAGCTTCATTCCGCGAAGCCCGTCGTTGCCTCCGAGCGCGATCATGAGCACGTCGGGCTTCTTTTTGAGGTGCCAGCGAAAGCGGCTCTCGGCGCTCGCCGTGGTCGAGCCCGAGATTCCGGCGTTGACCACGTCGACGCCCGAGTGGCCGGCCTCTTTGAATTTGCGCCCGAGGACGGCCGGGTAGGCGGCGTCTTTCGCGACTCCATAACCATCGGTCAATGAATCGCCCAGAATGACGATTCTCACGGGCGTGTCGGCGAGGCCGAGCGAGTGAAAGAGAAACACGGCGGAGACCAAAAATAAAATTAGGCGCATGACTCCAACTCTAACAGCTGGGCGCCGAACCGCCAACGTCTCAGAAAAATAACCTTGCGATCATGGGACGGCGCGGGCTTGACCCCTGACTACGACGGACGCCTTCTTGCCGTCACAAAATTTTTTGAGCTTGTGCGGTCCGGCTTAGAGATTTCCTTTGAGCACGCATTGGCCGTTTTCACACGCGGCCTTGTGGTCGGCGGCTTTCGGCACGAAGAGCTCGCCTTTGCACTCCAAGCACTTTGCTCCGTCGCAGGCGATTTGCGCGACTTTCGTCATGCGCTCGGTGTAGGCTTTGACCCGGTCTTTTCGTACCGAGGCCAGGCCGCTCTTGTTGATTCCGCACGGAGGCGTGCAGCCGCCACGATGACATTTGTCATAATACGTGAGCTCGCAGTCTTTGTCGGCCTTGCAGGAGGTCTCATCGAGCTCGATGTGGCCTTCGGGGAGCTTGGGCGCGGGTTTCTTCTCTTTCGCGCTTTTCGCCGGTGCCTTTGGCTGCTTCTGTGAATACGCGGCGGCCGGGTGCCCGAAAACCAGCGCGACGACGGCGTAGGCGGCCGCGAGAGCGAGAAGAACTTTTTGTGTGGTCGTCATGCGAAAATCTTAGGCGCCGGCGGCCCTCCCGGCAAGTCCGTATTTGGCGCTCAGTCGTGCCCCGCCCGGGCCCGCGGTCAGAAATTGAGGTTGAGATCGAAGGTGAGGCCGGGTACGCCGCCATAACCGCGGCTTTCGTCAAACTCGAGGTAAGGAGTGACTTGGTAATCCAGGATGCGCCGATACAGCACCTGGCTCCAGGTGATCGACACGTTGTAGTTCTGCAAATGATAGTTGGGCCGGTTGTTCGAAAGGAAGAATAAGTTGTAGCTGAGCGCCTCTTCGTCAGTGAGCTCCTGCCCGACGGAGATGCCGTTGGTGACCGAGTAACGGTGGTATTTCTCTTCGTAATCGGCTTGGTTAATGAGACTCAACGACCACATATTCGTGAAGCGGTAGGTGAAGTTCAAAACTTTGAAAATGCCGACGCCCCGGTTCGCGTCTGCGAAGAACTCGAGCTTCGGGTTGACGCGAATTTTCGTGACCTCGGCCCAGCTTTCGAAAGCGAGTGTGTGCGAAACCCGAAGCGGGTCGCGCAGCTCCACCCGCGGCTGGTATGTGGTGCGGATGTTTCCGAGGCGCCGAAAGATGCCCACGGCCGCGCCGACGTTTCGTTCGCGCGGGCCGCGCCGCCGGGGGCCCGCGTTGGCGGCGCGGGCTTCGCGGGGCTCATCGTAGGTCGTGAGCTTGAGCTGCCAGTATTCTTCGACGTTGGGCAATCGTATCGAGGCATTGATGTTAGTTTCGTTTCGAATGGACTGATCGCGTTCGAAATAAGTCGAATTCTCGAGGCGTATGAAGGACTCGTTTCGTTTGCGGGTAACGCGCTTGCCGACCAGAAAAATATCGACGTCCTCGGCCCAGTCGTCGATCTTCTCGGAAACTTTTATGTTCGTTTTGATGAATCTATCTTCGAGTCTTTGCAGGCGGCTTTCGTTGCCTTCTTCTTTTGCCCGATCTGCTGGTTTTGCCCGATCCGCTGGCGCCTCGAGCGCCGCCAATGGAAGCGATGCGAACAGCACGCATACCCATGCTGAAAATCCGCGGATCCATCGCCTGTCTCTCGAACCTAATTGCGCCATAGGCCTTTGGAACATTTTGATTGAACTTTGCTTATCATCAATCTAACTCTTCTCGGATGACAAAGTATAAGTGTGTTTTTCTTGTCATGATCTTTTTGGCCGCTCCCGGCTCGGCACTTGCCTATAGACCGGACATCGGAAACGTAAACGCGATCTTCGGTCCGCAGTTTCATAGGACGAACTTCGGGGGAACCGACGCGGGTCTTACCTCTTCGGTCATGCGCGGATGGGGCGTGGTCGCTCAGGCCGATTTGTGGACGCGCGGAACGCTCGAATTGGGCCTCGTCTACATGCCGAAGCTTTTCATTCGCGAACAGAACGGTCTCTACTTCGCCGAGCAGACCAATCTCGTGCACATCACCGCCGGTTACCGCTACTGGTTCGCCGATAGGTTCTCGGCTGCATTGGCATTCGGCTCCTCGTACACGACGGGCGAGCCTGAGACGATCTACACCGATTATCCCGCGGGCCAGCGTATCGATACCTCGGCCCGCGACTTGGTCGAGTATTCGTTCGACCTCTCTTTAGCCTATGAGGTGATCACCGAGGGGCGTTTCGGCGTGGTGGTTGATGGGCGGTACTCGTGGTCAGTGACCGAAAAAACCGAGGAAGCCGGGGATCATTACGGCATATTGGTGGGC
Source organism: Bdellovibrionales bacterium (assembly GCA_036275095.1). Lineage (GTDB taxonomy): Bacteria > Bdellovibrionota > Bdellovibrionia > Bdellovibrionales > DASUEL01 > DASUEL01. Next base: position 1,150 of record DASUEL010000085.1, on the reverse strand, counting down.
CTTCGCTATCTCATCCAAACGAAAGAGGAAGCGAAACGGTGAGGGCGCTGCCGAAATAGGCTTGCGAACTGTTTAGACCCTGGTCATCCACGCTGTCCCATCACGAATATATACGAATCCGGGGCCCAGCCCGCGGCATGAAGGTTGAAAAGCAGGACGTAAGATGAACGCCCTGTTATTTGCCCGCACTTTCGCAGCTTTGCTTGTCATTTTCGCCTCCTTCGCGCGGGCGCAACTTCCTCAAACCGTCGTGTCCCCTGAAGACCTGAAAAAGATCGAGTCACTCGTGAACGCGCGTGTGCCGGTCGGCGCGTTTCAGGGGCTGCCCCTGAACACGGCTGTTCGGCGCCCCATTCTGGTGCTGAACGCGGGCGGTAACGACGCCGAGCTCGAGCGGCGGCTGGCCGCCCCGGTGCTGGACGTCGCGAACTTTTATCACGACGGCCTATTCTATGTGGCGCGTATTCCGATGGCGCATATCAAGGACGTTCGATTTCTCGTGGCGCCGTTCAGCGCGGTCGCTTGGCACACTCAGCTTCAGATCGTCTTCAACGAAGGCGCTTCGATCGAGCTGCTCGCGAAGATCAACGACCATCCTATCGATAACGAAGGCAATAAAAAGATAACGATCGAGCCGCTGGCAAAGCCGCTCGAGATCAAAGACCTCGTCATCACGATCGACGGTACCGAGCCGCGCGGGCAAAAGACATGGAACATGCTCGACGCCATCCGTGGCCGCTATACCATCACATATCGTCTGGTCTCGATCCAGGAGCGGGTGCGCTGGTTCATAATGACCGGAACGCCGATCAAGCCCTACGATTTGAACCTCACGCCCGATGAGGCGCGGGCCACGCTGACGCTCGGCCTGCGCAAGAGCCACACGATGGGTTTTACGCGTCCCTACAGTCTTTTGACCGCCAACTGCACGAATTTGGCGTTGAAGCTCGTCGCCGACGCCGTTCCGTTTCGCTCGCGTAGTCTCGAGAGATTTTCGCCGATCGTTCAGTCGGTGCGCGCGCTTTATGACCGAGTTGAAAATGTCTCCGATACGCTTTCGTGGTTCACGGTCATGCGGTTGCGCGTTTTGGGCTGGCTCGAGCGCCGTGAAATCAACCTCGAGCGTGACCCGGAGTTCAGGCGCGAGGTC
>DASUEL010000084.1:0-2902 GCA_036275095.1 Bdellovibrionales bacterium | reverse complement strand
CCAAGACTCCTTTTTTGGCTTTTCCGGTCAGTGGAAACAAATTGATCACGAGATGATAAACCTCGTCGCCGTTCTCGGCCGTGAACGATCGGTTGAGCTCGCGGCGGAATTCTTTGATCGCTTTTTTGAGCTCGGGCAGGCGCCCTTTCGGAAGAGCAATCGTAAGGGAGCCGGCCTCGCGCTCCATGCCCGTGTCGTTGAAGAGCGACTCGAGTCCGAGCTCGATGAACTGGCGATGAAGCTGCTTGATGAGCAGCCCCGCCACTTCGTCGCCCGTCGTGAGAAGCGGCTCGCCGATCTTGAACTTTCCGTTTTCTTCGGTGATGAAGCGCAGACGCTTGAGCAGCTCGAGGCTTTCGGCCGCCTGCTTCGGCGTGATCCGCCCTTTCAGGCGCGCCGCCACCCACGCCGGGTCGTCGCGAAAATCCTCGAGCAGAACCATCTCGCGAATCGCCCAGTGGTGCCAGCTCTTGAGAATCTCGAGCCGGTCGTGCTCGAGCTCGGCCGGCTCGCGCGATTGTTTCATCCGCAGGCGCAGCGCTTCTTTCAGGAACGTCTCTTTGGCGTCGATGTCGGGGGTCTCTTTGTACAACACGATGTTGCGAAAATAGTCGGCTTCGCTTTTGTTCAGCCGCAGACCGCGAATGAAGGAGTGAATGTTCTTGTCGGTGACCCGTCGATCGCCGTCGATCACGAGCTTCAGGTAATTGGGGGAGGCGAGGTTCGCGCGTTGAGCGAAGAGCCGGTATGAAAAACCAGGCGTGCTCTTCTTCTGGTTTTCGTAGAAGTCCCTCAAGAACTCCCGATAATCCGTATACGCGAAAACTGTGCGTTCCATGGCATCCACCCCATCCTAGGTGCTCGTTTAATCATAAGAATCAACCCCCCGGGTTCGTCCAGGACCTTCGTCGCATCGTGCCCTTTTTTCCTTAACTTTTGTTAAGGTCAAAATGGCACGGGTGGGGCGCGGGCAAGTGCCAAAACGCTCAAAAGCTTCAGGATCTTTACACAACTTCTTCGCATTTTGGGTGTTAGCGTAAATCAATTGGGAGGCTTATGGAAACGACCCAACTTGACCACTATCGTGATCTGCTTGTTTCGAGGCGGCGCCATCTGGCCCGGCAAATCAACGAAATCGCCGAGGACGTGCAGCCGGCCGTGACGCCTGAGCTTTACCCCGCGGCTCCGGCCGATCAACTCGATCTCGGTGCTGAAATATCCGAAAATACGCGGCTGCTTGGCACGGCCGAGCTCGAGCAGCGGCAGCTCGATGCGATCAATGCCGCGCTGGAGCGCTTGGAGCGCGGAGCTTACGGCATCTGCGACGGCTGCGGCGTCGAGATTTCAGAGCGGCGGCTCGAGCTCGTGCCCGAGACGACGATGTGCATGGATTGCAAGAAGGCCGCCGAACAAGAAGCGGCGGCCCGCAAGAAAGGTCCCTGAGCGATCAGCGGTTCTTCGCCGCTGGCTTGGGCGACGGCTTCGCCTTACCTTTGTTTTTTGCGCCGGGTTTCGCGTTATTCTTCGCGCTTTCTTTTTCCGCTGAGGGCGGAGGCGGTGTCGCCGCTTGCGGCGCCGCTGTCGCGGCGGGAACTGTGCCGGCCGCCGGAGCCGCGGCGAGCTCTTCGAGGTGCTTCGCAAACGTCGGGGAGACGAAGGTGTTTTTGCCGTCGAAGAACGCATCCCCTCCGTTTTGTTTTTTCCACGCGATGGATTTGTCGTCGGTGAAGGTCACGTCGAGCGAGCCCGCCAGCTCGCGATCTCCGGCGACTTCAGGATCGAGGTACTCCTCGAGTTTGTTCGAGCAGGCGCGGCCGAACCATTGCTCCACGAAGGTGGGGTCGACCTCTTTGTCGTTCACGATCCATTTCAAACCGTCTTGACGGAGCGTGTACTCGAGAGAGCCGGAATCGACTTTGAGTGTTTTGATGCGCTGAGGGCACCAATTCAGGTCCTCTCCCTCGAACGCGAATTGTCCCGCCTCGAATTTGACCACGTGAGCGGTCCGCGGCTTGAAGCCTTGGCCTTTGAAGTTGCCTTCTTTCCAGTGGAAATAGGTGCCGTCCCAGGCTCCGGTCCATTGGTTGTTCTCGCCGAACGCAACGGTCACTTCGACTTTGTCGGGACCGGCCGCCTCAATCGGCTTATAGGGCGCGACGGCCAGGAGATTCAAGCGCTCTTGGACGTCCTGCGGATTCACATCGGGGCTCCAGGGTTTATTCCGGTCAGGCCGCGTGAACGCGTGAGTCTTGCTTTTCGTTTTCCATTGAAAGCCGACGACGGAGTCCGGGTGAAAGAGGTTGACCAGCTGTTCCTCGCCGGCGGCCTTCTCATCGCCTGGGTCTGTTCCGCGCCCGCGCAAGAAGACGAAAAGCAAAATTGCGATCACGAGTGCGACGAGGACTCCAGCCACCGCTTTGAGATTCATATTGGCCTCTTAGGGTTGTGAAAACACGGATGTAATTCAAAGGGTAAGACACTTGCCTGAGAGTGTCCACTCGGGCCGCGCTTTACGGCTCCAGCTCCTCGACCTTCTTACGGATGCGATCGCGCCAGACTTCCGCCTCGGCCAATATGCGATTTGCGTCGAGCGTTTTGAATTCGCCGCGATCGAAAAGGAGCTTGCCGTTGCAGAAGACGGTCTCGACTTCGAGACCGGTTGCCGAGTACGCCAACTGGCTCGGAACGTCGTGGAGCGGCTGCAGGTGCGGATGCGAAAGCCCCACGACGATGAGGTCGGCGGCTTTGCCTGCTTCGAGGCTTCCGACTTTGTCGCCGAGGCCGAGCGCTTCGGCGCCTGACAGGGTGGCAAGATCGAGAGCGTGCACGGCGCCCATCGCAGAATTGTCGTGTAGGAAAACTTTTTGCAATTTCGCGGCCGTGTCCATCTCTTGCAGGATAT
>DASUEL010000083.1:0-3036 GCA_036275095.1 Bdellovibrionales bacterium | reverse complement strand
ATTGACCGCGTCGCTCGAGCAGGCATCGCCCGTGAATTTCGTATCGAAAACGGGCTCGAAGGCGACGAAGTGGGAAATCGCCGAGTTCAGGTCGTTTTCATTCTGAGGTTCGCTGGAGTCGATGATGGCTCTCAGCTCCGTCCGCAAAACGGTGAGAGCCCGGGCTTTATCTTGCAGGCTCTTCGCGGTGCGAATGCTTGCACCGGCCTCGCGCACGAGTTTGTCGACTTTTTTGGAGCTGCTGTTTCCTTCTGACGGCGCGGGTGAGAGCAGGATCAGCGCCGCGATCGCGAAAGTCGCTATTGAATGAAACATGTTCCCACCTTTTCTTCGATGACGTCCAGATCGACATCGACGTTACGCGGAAAGTTCGCGACGTCCCGGCCGACGAAGTGGGCGGCCGCGTTCTCGAGATCCTTCTGAAAGGTTCGAGCGTCGAGGGGCCTGTCACCCGCGGTCATTCTGAAGAACGCTTCGCGGCCCGCGCCATCACCTTGGTTGTACATGTAACGGACGAGCTGTTTGACCATGTAATCAATGTCTGCTTTGCCGGGCCGCCGGGCCGGTGAAAGCTTGGCTACGTATTCGTTGATCACCTCGCGCGCGCGCTCGCGGTAGAGTTTGTAAAGACTCAGGCCTACGATCATGTTTCGCTTGTGAGCATCTTGGGAGCCGATGTACTCGCACGTCTTCAGCGTGCGAGTCGTTCGCCGCGTTTTGAGATTCTCGTTGATGACCGGCGCGAAAATTTGGCAGGCGGTGTTGTATGCGACTTGATTCCAAAACTTCAGCGAGCGCTGCCCTTCGATACGCTTTCCGTTTTTATCGAACACGCCATTAAATTCGGCGACTCCGGCCGTCGTGAGCTGCATGAGCCCACGGCCGGCGGCGGACGAAATGTCGAAGACGAAATTCGACTCGTGATTGATCAGGGCGAAGATCTCCCGCAGGTCGAGGGGATCCGCGGGGTCATGCATGCAAGCAAGCGCGGAGTTGATGACGAAATGCGTGTAGTAGGCCAGGTTTGGCGTGTAGCAGGGCACCTGCCTTTGATCCACGGGATCCCCATGGGGAGACTTGCAGGTCCCGACGATTTTACCCTTCGCGCGCTCGCCCTTTTGCCGGCGGGCCGTTTTCACGCTCTGCCCGATACACCGGAGTGGCAAGCCAAATGGGCTTCCGGCACGCTCCAAAACCGCATTAAAATCTTTCGGTGGTGTGTCCAAACATATTTGAATGACGTCGAGCTCTTTTGGCAGCCGTAGAGCCGGCAGCTCGTAATTGACCCGGGCCATCCACTCGTCGGCTTCGCGCGAAAAGTAGTTCGAACAGTTTTCTTGCGCGACTCCCGCGGGCGAGACTGCGAGTATCGCACCGAAAAGCGCCGCGAAAACCAGTGAGTTGAATCGACATAGCATAACTCCTGTACATCGGAGTTTCCGGTCGCGAACAAAATGTTTCTCGGGCCCCGGCTTGCCTTTGGTCGGAGTCCATGAAACTCTAACTCTATGAAAAAGCGGAACCTTTATTTGACGGGTGTTTTGCTCTTCGCGACTCTCGATGCCATCTGGTTCGGCTTGATCATGGGCGGGTTCTACAAGGCCGAGCTTGGCCCGGTCCTTCGCTTGAGCGAAGGCCGGCTCGACCCGGTTTACTGGGCCGTGGTCCTGGTTTATCTGCTGCTGCCGCTTGGTCCGCTGTTCTTGATTTTACCTCAGACGATCAACAACTCGGCGATTCGCCCGTTCGGGCTCGGCGCCATCTATGGTTTGATCGTTTACGGAGTTTACGGGGCGACCAACCACGCCGTGCTCAATCATTGGCCCGTGGACGTTTTGATTGCGGATGCCACGTGGGGATTTTTCAGCTGCGCGGCCATCACCGCGGTACTTCACATTCTTCGCGAGCGGCGCGGCCGGGATCGCTCAATTTTCACCTGAGCCTGAGCCGCAGCCGATTTTTTTGACTTCGCTTTTTCCGAACACCGTCACACCGTCACTGCGATCGTTGCTCGCGAGAATTGTCGCGCCGTCGCTGGACGACGCGAGGCTGGCTTTGCAGTGAAGCTGAATCTCAACCTTTGAAAAGACTGCCACCTTCCCTTTGAGGCAATACCAGCCATTCGGATTCAACAGCCTGAACGTTCCTTTTGAAAATACGTTCACGCTCGGCTTGATGAGCACGAGCTCGGGCTCGTCGGTCTTGCGATCGTCTTCGACCTTGCCACCGATGCCGAAAACTTTCACGCTGGCGGAAATCGTTCTGAACTCGGGGCTTTCAGCTTTGAACGGGTGCTTGCCCCAGCTTTTCAGACAGGCGCGAATGGAATCGCGATCGCCCTGTTCGCTCGCTCGGGAAGATGTAACTGAAAGCAAAAGGGCAAAAAAGATCATCGCGAATTTCATGCTCATACCCCTATGACTGATGATTCCCCATCTCATAGCCCGGGGGTATGAGCGAATTCAACAAATTGGACTCAGCGGCAATCCTCGAGAACACGATCCCCGGCTTCGGCATGGCGGGTGTGATCGAAGGCCACGCCGCGAATCATCACGCGCACCGTTTCGACGAGCGTGACTCGGCAGACCTGGTTCTTGACGTCGGGCCGGAGCTGTTGCACGAGCTTGATCTCGGTGGGCGCCATGATGTTGCCCTCTCCTTGCGCGAGAATGAGCTGCGGGCTCAGCTGAGCCGAACACTCGCCTGCCCGAACGCAGGGGGCGCCTTCCTGGAAATTTCGATGGTTCATGACTGTGAGCTCGGCAAGCGCGGGAATCAGCACTTTAAGTTCGGGTACCGCGTAATCGGCGCGTGAGCACTTCACCGTGGTCTTGTTCAATGCGACTGGCACGTTGGTGCGAATCAGCCTGATGACTTTTTCGAGAACAGGGCCTTGCGTTTGCGCGTGGGCCAGCGGCGCCACGGCCACGAGAGCCAATGCGAACAGGACAGTAAACGATTTATTCATTTGATCCTCCAAGATCTCAAGGGCGGAACCCGCGAAGGCCGAGGGTTCCGAGCCGGTCTGGAGAGAAC
>DASUEL010000082.1:0-2976 GCA_036275095.1 Bdellovibrionales bacterium | reverse complement strand
CGACTTTGGCTATAGCGCCACTATGGAAGGATTTCTGGACGTCGGCGTATCAGCTTGTGGACGACTGAGCCGGACCACCCCGGCAGCCGCGGCGCACTCCTACAGGCGCCGTAAGTTGCGTCCAGACCTGAAGCGATGTGGTTCGGGTCAATTGCTTGCAGCCAAAACGACTTCATGCTTCGCGATCGTATCGTGTTGCCAGCCCAGTGTCAGACTGCTATGACGGCGGCAGCTATAGGAGAGCGAATCATGCGAGCCTTGTTTTTGACTCTGATGCTTTTGACGTCTTCCGCGATGGCGGAGACCAGCGATTTCTTTCGAAATACCGTCGCCGTGATTTTCGTGTTCGGCCAAGACACCGACGCGGGCCAGTTATACGAAATCATGAACGTGCGGCCGGTGGAGGTCGCTGCGGGCTCAGCGAAAGTCTTCACGTGGACGAACTCCCAGCACGAAAACGTGTTCGAGCTAGGCTGCACGAAAGCGAACCCTCCGGCCAGCTCCTCTTGCCGGCTCACGATCTTCGGCTCTGCCAGCGGCACTTTCGTCGACGGCGCCCGGCACGTTGCTCGGGTGACAGTGACCGAAAAGACCGAGGTCGAAAGGCTAACGCATTTGTTGAGGCCTATGAGCTCCGCAAATGCCGGGCTCATCTATCATTCGCGCGATCAAAAACTTCGCATCACAAAGACACTCCAGCCGAACGGAAGCGCCACCTTCGCCATCGAGTATGAAGATCCCGCGCTTTGATTTACGGAAACCCGGGGCCTTCGGAACTCGCGTGGTTTGATTTCGGCCCGTTAGGGCGTCGTGTTTCGCTTGAACGCCGCGCCGATGTAAATCCAGTTCGATGACGTGATCGCGGCGTTGAACGTGAAAGTGCCAGCGGCGCCCATCACGCGGTCATGCCACGCATTGTACGTATCGTCGGCGGTCCATCTATTGTAACGGCGGGTACTGCTGGCATCGGACGTGAGCGGGCCGGTCTGAAAATCTATATAGTGCACCAAAAACGTATACGGCTCCGTCGTCGTGAGACCTAGGCTCGGGCTGGCGGAAAAGCCGTCGCTCGAACCGGTCGCATCGATCGTCGTGGCCGGGTGAAGCCCCGCGATCTCGGCTATGTGAGTGGCGACGAAGCGATTTGAAATCGTAGACGTGCAGGTGACCGAGTTGGCGCCGCCCGCGATGTTGGCGGCATAAAACATTCCCGCGCGCCCATGCCCCGCGCGCGACCGGCCCACGACGGGCGCATAGGTATTTCCGTTCGCATCCGAGACTGTAAAATTCGCCGCGGGCTCGTTCGTCTGGCAGACGACGACGATCGTGTTTCCGGCCGAGTTCGGCGCGGCAAATGAGCTCGTAAAACTCGCGACGTTCAGCGAGCCGAAGCTCGAGAGCGCCTGCACGAACGACGGGATTTCTCCGAGGCTCACCGGCTGGGCCGTCCAGTTGCCGCCGGCGCCTTCTGCGGCCGGAACCAGCTGCGCGTTCATCGTCACGGTGGCGAGCGCCGAAGCCAGGCTTTGTACGCCGAAGGTCATGCGGGCGGAGCCTTCTTGAAGCTCACCGTCCCCTGAAAAGCTGAGCGTGACATCGGTCTGTGACGTGTACGTGCCGCTCGAGTTGGTGATTTTCAAACTGAAATTCGTATCGCAGCGATCCGACAAAACCATCGTGACGTCGCCGTAGCGGCCCGCGGGGATTCGGCGGGAGTCGATCAAGAGACCTTCGGGTGCCAGCACGCGATTTTGCGTGAGTACCGGCACGAAGATCTGGGTTGCGTCCGCGCTCTGCTGAGTCATTAGTATGTGTTCGACGCAAACCTCGATCTGATTGCCGGCTTCGGGCACGAACGAGTCGAAACTCAATTCCACCATCGGGGTGCCGACCGATGAGCCGCCGCCGACGTTCACGGGATTCTGGGCGCAGGAGTTGTAGAGAAGCGGCAACGCAAGCGCGATCATGAATATAGCAAAAGCATTTCGTTTCATGAGCCGCGCCCGTTCTTCGAGTTATCCGTCAGCGTGAAGCCCAAGAGGCTGAATTGATAAACGCCTTCGGGATTCTTGTCTTCATCAGAGAGCTTCACGATCTTATCGAAAGTCTCTTCGAGCAGTTTTTTGGCTTTTGCAAAATTCTTGGCCGAGAGCGAGCACATGTGGGCCGTGAGATTCTTCTCGGCGGCGTCCAGCTTTGGAACGTGCTCGATCGCCAGGTTGAAGGCCTGCCCGTGAAACTTAATCATGGCGGTTTTATAGATTTCGTCCATGCATTCGAGCCGTTGGGTCGGCGGATGTACCTTTCCCTCCGAATTGATTTCCAAAAACTTGTTTTCAACCAGGAATTCGATCGCCTTTTCTATATCGGACAAAGGTACCGGTTCCCTGAGCTTTTTCTGTATCCAAATGGGATTGAGCTGAAAGCCGGGGAGGCTGGCCAGCTCCCGAATGGCAACGTAGTACCAGTGGCTGAAGTATTTGAAGACGAGCGCCTCTTTTGGATGCTGTTTCTGGTAGCCCGCCAGCCGCTGCATTTGTTCGAGGGCTTGAGTCTTGTCGGACGTCGATTTCGCGTTGGAGTACAGGCATAACAAGCTCAAATAGGATTGCTCGGCCGGCGTGAGCTGCAAATGGGGCAAAAGTTTTTGAAGCGCTTGCGGCGTGAGTTTCCACTTTCCTTTCAGAACCATCGAGAGATAGCCTTTTGAAAGCTTCGCGGTCGACGCGAGCTTCGCGACGTTGAATCCCGTCTTCGAGCCCTTGAGAAACGCGAGGTGGTCGGCCAGGTAGCTGCGCAAATCGTGGTAAAAAAATACGTCCGGCCGCTGTTGCTGCATCTCCTAATATATCGGATTGTTGCAGTCCGAACTTAATGTCGAAGTTCTAGAAATTGAACTTTTTATATTCATTGCTACTTAAAATATCAAGAAATACAAATAGTTAAGAACTTACAGATTCAGAAAAAGCTGACCTA
>DASUEL010000081.1:0-4983 GCA_036275095.1 Bdellovibrionales bacterium | reverse complement strand
TGGAGCTGAAGAAAACCGCCGAGCTCGCGGATCATCAAACCTACGCGGGCCGCTTTCACTATTGGTCGAATACCGATGGCGGGGTGATCGGCCCTTTCAACGGAAACTTCGAAATCGCCGTCAAGGTACTGAATGTCGGTGATGTGATCGACGCCGCCTTTTACTCGGCGAACGGCGACCTCCTGCCTTTGAAAAACGGAACGGACGCGGTTTCATCATTCGTCATCGGCTATCAAGGCTACAGGTCGTGCGAGTAGGCGTTTATCATCGGCTCTTTGGCGCAAAGAGTGGATTGTCTCGGCCATCGGTGTACGGCGTGAGCCTGGCCTTTTTGTCGAACCCTATTGATGTAAGGGATTAGTCAAAAAAAAACCGATGATCTTCATCATCGGCTCTTTGGCGGAAAGGGTGGGATTCGAACCCACGAGCCCCGTGAGAGGCTTCCGGTTTTCAAGACCGGTGCGTTCAACCACTCTGCCACCTTTCCGGGATCGAATCTATTCAAGTAGACGCGCTCGGGCAAGCTATTTTCTCAGCCGATTTCGTAAACTTGACGGTCCCGGAGCTTTGGCTAACGCGTTGGATTAGATGAGTCGCTCGCTCATGTAGCCATGGAGTGCCTTGGGGACGGCGATTTTTCCGTCTTCCTGCTGGTAATTCTCCATGATCGCGATGAGGGTGCGGCCGACCGCGAGTCCTGAGCCGTTGAGCGTGTGCACGAATTGCGGTTTTCCGCCGCCAGCCGGTTTGAAACGGATGTTTCCCCGACGCGCCTGGAAGTCCTCATAGTTCGAGCACGAGCTGATCTCGCGAAACGCGTTCTGCCCCGGCAGCCACACTTCGATGTCGTATGTTTTGGCGGAGCCAAAGCCGATATCGCCCGAGCACAACGCGGCCGTGCGGTAAGGAAGCTCCAGCCGCTTCAGGACCTCTTCGGCGTGTGAGGTCAGCGCCTCATGTTGCGCATACGACTCGTCGGGATGAGTGAAGCGCACGAGCTCGACTTTGTTGAACTGATGCTGGCGGATGAGGCCTTTCGTGTCCTTGCCGTAGCTTCCCGCTTCGGATCTGAAACATGGCGTGTACGCGGTGTACGCGATCGGCAAGTCTTCTTCGTTCAAGGTCTCATTCATGTAGTAGTTCGTGACAGGAACTTCGGCTGTCGGAATCAAGAAGTAATCGGTCCCTTCGAGATGAAACAGATCTTCTTTGAACTTCGGGAGCTGGCCCGTGCCGAACAAGCTATTGCTGTTCACGATGAAAGGAGGAATCGTCTCGCGATAGCCGTGCTCGGTGGTATGGAGGTCGAGCATGAAGTTGATCAGCGCGCGCTCGAGCCGCGCCAGTCCGCCTTTCAAAATCGCGAAGCGGGCGCCGGCGATCTTGCCTGCGCGTTCAAAGTCGATCAGGCCGTTTTTCTCGCCCAGCTCCCAATGCTCACGGGCCTTAAACCCGAATTTTTTCGGCTCGCCGTAAGCGCGCACGACTTTGTTGTCGGCCGCAGATTTTCCGGCAGGGACGCTTTCGTGCAGCTTGTTCGGAAGCCCGTGCAAGATCGAGTCGACTTGCGCTTGAGCGGCTTGTGAGCGCTCCTCGAGGGCTTTAATTTCTTGGCCGAGGGCGCGCATGGCCTCGATTTTAGAAGTCGCATCTTCTTTGTTTTTCTTGGCAGCCGCTATTTCTTGGCTGACTTTATTCAGCTCGGCCTTTTTCGTTTCGACGGCGGTGATGTGCTTGCGGCGCTCTTCGTTCAAGCGCACGAGCTGGTCGACGATTGCAGTGTCGCCCCCGCGGTCGGACAAATTCTTCTTATAGGCGTCGAGTCCGCCTTTTTCCAAAATTTTGATGTCGATCATGGCTCATTCTCCGGGCGCGATCTGAATGTAGAGCCGAAGCAGAAGACCCGTGAGAAAAACGACGAGGTTGAAAATTACCACGCCCCACGCGCCCCACTCTTTCGAGACTCTCAAGAACACGGCCGCGACCATGACTAACACGAACCAAAAGGCCAAGTCACCATAACCCATGATGGTTTGCCCCATGAGCGACAGCGCCAAGCCCAAAAAGAGGCCCGTGACGAGCTTGAAAAAATAGAGGACGAGGCTGGCCGACGAGGTTTTGAACCGCGTTTGGACGTTATGCATGAATTCGCTCAACAGCCACCTCCCAAGTTTTGGACCCGCCCGTCAATGACCGCTTTATCCGGCGCATTGGGCAGAATCTGTAAATAGCGGCAATAGGCCTCAATGGCCTCGGCCCGCTCACTTTTCATCTCATGGGCGGCGCCCCGCTCTTTATAGATTTCAGCATAGCCCGACTCGGCGGTTTCCGCCATTCGCAACATTTGGAGCGCGATATCAGGGTTGCCGGTCAGACGGTACGACTTGGCTAGTTTTACATAAATCTCGGCCCCCTGCGGGCGCAGTTTGAGCGCCGCTTGAAACTCTCCGGCCGCCTGATTGTATTGCTTGAGCTCCATGCGCGCTTCACCGGCCAAAAGGTAGGCGTCAGCCAGCTTGGGATTCAGGCGTTTCTCGGCCAGGGCCTCGGTCACGGCCTTATCGGGTTCGCCCATCAGCAAGTACGACTTACCGATAAAATAATGGGTTCTCGGATACCGGTTGTTCAGCTTTTGAACGCGCTGAAACTGCTGAATCGCGGGCGCGGGCTTCTTGAACGCGAGATATAAAATTCCGAGCTCGAAGAGCGGGGTCGGGTCCGACGGGTCGAGTGCGGCGGCCGAGAGATAGTACGCCCGGGCGTCGTCGAGCTTCTGAATCGCCTGCAGGCATTGGGCCATGAGCATCAAGGCTTCTTTATTGTTCGGCTCCTCGCTTGTGGCGGCCGCCAAGACCTGAATCGCCTCGGTGTAGCGCTCCTCATTTTTCAAAACGCGCGCGAGGCTTACTTTGTACTCCGTGATTCGCGGGTACGTGTTCACGAAGCGGCGCACGTATTGAACGCCGGCCTCGACGCCTTGAAACTCCGCCAGCACTTCGCCGTAGAGTGACTGCGCTTTCACGCTTCCTTGATCGAGCTCGATCGCCCGCGCCGACCAATTGTAGGCCTCGCGAAAATCACGAAGCCCGCGAAACGCGCGAACGAGCAGCAGGTGCGACTCCATGTCGGTGTCGTAATTCGCAAGCGCGCGCTTCGCGAACGTCACGGCGCCTTGAAAATTGTTGCGCTTCAGCTCCAGCTCGGCCCACCCACGATAGACCTCGTAGTTTTTGGGCGCGATCTTCTGTGCCTTCTGCAGGATGATCGAGGCCGCGCCGAAGTCGTAACGATGGACGTAATAACCGGCGAGCGTGGTGTAGGCTTCAATGTACGAGGGATTCGCCCGAATCGCCCGCTGCACCCACTCGATCGCCTCGTGGCTGTCATTGAGCCGCCATAGGCTCTGTGATGCCTTGAGCGCCGCGAGCGCGTTTTTCGGATTCTGCTCGAAGGCGGCCTTGTACTGCGCCTGCGCGGCCAAGTGATTGCCCGAAAGCTTGTACTGGTCGCCCATCGCGACGAGCGCATTGTCGGTCGATTTGATATCGTCGATCGCCGACTGGCCCCCGAGCCGCACGATCAGCGCGCGCACCTCGGAGTCGATCGCATTGAGCTCGAAGGCCCTCTTCGCGTATTTCAGCGCATCGCTTTTATTGCCCGCGCGCTCATAGGCGAACGCGAGGGTGGCGAACCCCTGCTGCGCGACCGAACGGTCGTTCTTGCTGTCGTCGGCAAGTCCCGTCTTCAAAAGGTCGATCGCGATATCCGTGTGCTGAAAGTGCTTGAACTCGATGATGCCCAGTAGAATTTTCGACTTCGTATGCTTGGGATTCGTTTTCAGAATCTGTCTGTACATGTTCGCCGCTTCGGCGAACTGCCCCAGCTTCGAGCGGTACTGCGCCTCGGACACGTAAGGTTTGACCCAGTTCGGCCAAAGCTGCTGCGTCTTCTGCACGTACGATATCGCGGTCACATAGTCGTTTTGCTGGGCCAGCAGATCGCCTTTGAACTCGTAGAGGACCGCGACCGAGGCGTCTTCCTGCAAAACCGTGTCGACGATGCTCATCGCCTCTTGATTGCGCCCGTTGATAACCTGCTGAACCGCCCGGCAGGTGGCGTCGTTTTTTCCGACGGAGTCGACTTGTGAGATCATTTGCGCGGTCTTCGAAACGGCCGCCAGGTCGACGTCATCCTGAAACGAGTATGGCCAAAGCTCCCGATGCGTAAGACACAAAAAACCAAGCGCCTCGGCGCTTCGGGGCGCACCCTCGATGAGCCGCACCAGCTGATCTTGCGCGTAGCTGTAGCCCTGAAACGTGTCTCGCTGAAACTCCTCGGTCACGCGCTTGAGCGTCGCGCGCAAGTCTTTTTCGGCGATCGAATTTTGCCCGGGGTTCGGGCTCAGCAGATGAATGTAGCCCGCCGAGGACGGGCCGCCGCCCGGCCCGATGAATAAGTAAAGGAGCACGGCCGCCACGATCCCGATCGAAACGAGCCTCACAAGCGGGTTGCCGCCTTTTTTTCGGGCCTTGAGCTCGACTTCCCGGGGCCGCGGGCGCGCTTTCGGCGCGGGCTGAGGAGCGGGCTTAGCCTCCACTTCAATGTCGGGGCCGACATACGTGGCGGGCTCGCCGTCATCGCCGACGGGCTTGGGCGTCTTTTTCTTCTTCGGTTTTTCTTGAGCGGGAGGCGGCTTCGGAACGGTTCTGGTATTCGCGGCCTGCTCGGTATCCAAAAACACGGCGTCTTCGAAGTCAGGGCTGCGATCGGGCTCCTTTGGGCTCGCGGCGGCGGTTTGAGCGGGAGCGATCGTCTCGTTGATCTGCCGGTCGGCACGGCTCAGCAGGCTGTCTTTGGCTTCGCGCGAAAGCGTTGGCTGCCCCAGCGCGAGTGTCTCGAGAATCTTGTCGTAAAAACCGGGATTGTGCGAAACCTCATGCCATTGGCCAGTCGGGTACTCCGCGAGCCGTTCATCACCCACTA
>DASUEL010000080.1:0-2348 GCA_036275095.1 Bdellovibrionales bacterium | reverse complement strand
AAGCTGGATCCGCACCCGCAATTTTTCGTCGCGTTGGGAGTGGTCATGAAAAAGCCTTTTCCGTTGAGGCCGCCCGAGTAATCGAGCATCGAGCCGACGAGATAAAGATAACTTTTCGTATCCACGACAACTTCAACGCCGTGCTCGGCGAACACCTTATCGGACTCGTTCTTCTTATTGTCGAAGGCAAGCTTGTAGGACATGCCCGAGCAGCCGCCGCCGACGACCTGAATGCGCAAGAAGCTGGGGCCGCCGTCGGCTTGGCCTTCTTCTTCGCGGACTTTAGAAATCTGTTGTGCGGCTTTTTCGCTGATATGAATCATGACGCCAGTATAGCGCAACCGGCTCTCAAAATCCATCCTTGGGGAGCGCCCTTGTAATGACCGCCGGAGGCAGGCGCCCCGAGGGAGGTCTATTCGTGCCTATTTCCGCGTTATTTGATGCCCGCGGCCCGCGCCTTTGCCACGGCCTCTATGACCGCCGCCGCCGCGCGATCGATTTCATCCTCGGTATTGTAACGGCTCAAGCCGAACCTGAGGGTAGAGCGGGCCTCGTTCTCGTCATGACCGATCGCCTTCAAAACGTGGCTGGCCTCAGCCATGGGACTCGTGCAGGCGGAACCCGCGCTCAGGGCCACGGACCGGTGCAGCCCGGCGAGCAGCCCTTGGGTGGTCACGCCTTCGAAGGTGAGGCTGAGGTTGTGAGGCAAGCGCGGCGCCTCGGGGCCATTGAGGGACACGCCGTCGACACTCGCTTCGATCGCGCGGCGTAGCCGGTCTCGGAGCCTGGCGGTGTGCGCGACCTCACGCGGGAGCTCGGCGCCGGCGATCTCACAGGCCGCGCCGAGACCGACTATGCCGGGCACGTTCAGCGTGCCGGGCCGGATACCCATCTCGTGCGTGCCGCCGAGCGCATGCGGACGCACTTTCACGCGCGGATTCTGCGCCCTCACGTAGAGTGCGCCGATTCCTTTGGGCCCGTGAAACTTATGCGCGGAGAATGAAACGAGATCGGCATTGAGCGTGTTCACGTTGACGTCGAGATGCCCCAGAGCCTGGGTGGCATCCGTGTGAAAAAGCACGCCCTTTGATTTCGCGAGCCGGCCGATCTCCTCAAGCGGGTGCAGCGTTCCGATCTCATTGTTGCCGAACATGAGCGAGATGAGCGCGGTGTTCGGGCGAAGGGCGGCTTCGACTTGCTCCAACGTGATCAAACCTTTCGAATCACATTCGAGAATCGTGACGGGCTGGCCTTCTTTCGCAAGCGCCTTGGCCACTTCAAGTACCGATTTGTGTTCCGTGTTGCCCGTGATGAAATGATTCTTCTCGGGCGTGAGCACGCCGCGAATCGCAAGGTTGTTGGCCTCGGTCGCGCCGCTCGTGAAGATGATCTCTTTCGGGAGACAGCCGAGCAATTTGGCCACTTGCGCGCGCGCGTTCTCGACGGCCTGAGCGGCGGCCCAGCCATACTCGTGGCGCGACGACGGATTTCCGAAATGCTCGAGGAAATACGGCTTCATCGCTTCGAATACGTTTGGATCGAGCGGGGTGGTGGAGTGGTTGTCGAGATAGATGGGTTTTTGCATGATTCTCGTTTTACTATGTCAACTTGATTTCTGGTACCGCAGGCTCACGTCCGTGCACGTCAATTTCCTGGAACTCAGATGTGACGGCTCTTTGCGGAAATCTGGCGCAAACGCAAAATTTTTTGGCTTCGTCTCGCTTGCCCGTTTTTAGATTTCCTCATATTGTCCTCGGCACCCAATTAGAGGTCACTCGACCAACGGCTGGGCTCGACGCGTTAAGCGACTGTAATTTCTTAAAACAGCTTACAGCAGTACTAGATCTAGGGGTCTAGTTTTTAAAAACACCCCTAGATGTAGTGATGTATTCGCTTGACGGTTTTAAGCCCCGGGTGCTTTCTTTTTGGTAGGAGAGGGACTGTTTTGAGATTCGATTTGATGGGAATGATCGGACGCGATTGACCCCATGAGTCGGCCCCCAACGGGGGCACCGGGAACCGGGAGCTCAAACCAACTAAAAAACAAACAAGCACCCTATAGAGGTGGCGAGGTCCGGCCAGACTCTCGCTCTCAATAGAGGCAAGTACAAAGGACTTTACGGAGGAGTTCATGTTAGGTGAAGTTGCAGCGGCAAAAGGACGAAAAGAAGGACTGGAGCAGAACGGGGAGGCTCGACTGGGGTCCAGCGGAAAAGCGCACGAAAATTCGTCGATGAAGAAGGCCACCAAAAAGGGCGCGCGCTTCGAGCCCTATTTCGTAGGGCCCAAAGAAGATCCTTACACACAAGTCAAATGGGCCAAGCGTTCGAGCAAAATCAGCGGCGCCT
>DASUEL010000079.1:0-4665 GCA_036275095.1 Bdellovibrionales bacterium | reverse complement strand
AACCGCTTATCCGACCAGCAGATTCGAGATCTCTTTCGCGGCGTACGCGTCGAGGAATACAACAGGGACTCCGCCAGCCGGGATATCGAAGCGTGGCTGCGCGCATTCAGGGCCAAACGAGACGAAATCAACAACCGCAGGTGCGGGAGGTAGGTGATTGATGGAACCGAACGTTGAGACAAGAAAAGACCGACAACACGACGAAGCTGAACTCTTGCTCAACCGCCTGAAGCGATTCAAAGGGAAGCACCCTATGGTCATGGCTTCAAGCACGTCCTCGGTCGACCTCGCAAAAAAGATTGCGAAAGAGTTAGGCGGCGAGTTCTATCAGATTCTCATCAAAAAATTGACCGACCCCGAAAACCCGAATCGCGCCATCGGCGCCGTCACCGAATGGGGCGGCGTTTACCTGTCGCGCGAGGCTCTCGAGCGTGGCCTGACGCCCGAAGGATTGTGGGAGCACATCAACGCGCTCGTCGAAGAGATGCAGAAGCACCGCAAGAATCAGGTCCAGCTCGTCACGCCGAAACACCGGCCCGCCATTTTCGTCGATGTCGGCTCGCGAACCGGCTACCGTCTGATGGCGGCACTTCAGTCGGTCAAGACGTTCATTCCGAAGATCATCGTGGTGGCCACGCCCAAAATCTCGCACCGGGCATTCGCCCTCATCAATAATTTCTGCGACGAAGTGATCGCGCTCAAAGTGCGCTGAACGGCGTGGAGACGGGCGGGCAAACCCCCAAATGAAAACGGCGTCCCGTTGGGTGACGCCGTTTTTATTTCGATAGTCCCGCTGATTATTGGCGATTGTGGACCAAGGAGATCGTGCTCGCCTCGAATACGACTTCAATTTTTTGCGGCAATGAAACCGTAACGAAACCCACGCCGAATTTCGGGTGGTTGATCGCGCTCTTGGCTTTGAAATTGGCGCTCATCTTGTAGGGCTGGATGGAGTCGGTACCGATTTCATCTTTCAGAGCCTGCCAGGTAGGGCCGGCCGGCGTTTTCGCCGAAGCCTTGCGGGGCTTTTTGGCCTTAGCCACCTTAGGCGGTTTGGGGAGCTTGTAGGTCTTCTTGGCCTTGCAAACTTCGCATTGTACTTGAGCGCTGGTCTCGGTCTTGTGAGCCAGGACTTTGTGGTAACGGTCCACGCCGCACTTTTTGCACGCGGTGAAGACGTTGGAGGCCACAGGAGGCAGCGTGGTCGGATTCGCGATCTGTTCGGTTGTCGTCATATTCGAAAAATATAGCAGTTCTTCGTGATTTATGGAACGAAAAGCCCTGCTAAGGTCGCGAAATTTCGCTAGAAAGAGGCCCTCCGTCCTAAACTTTCGCAATTGACCCGAAGCTTCAATGACCAAGGTGTAGGTTTATTTGCACATTTTCCCGGGTGGGGGAGGCGAAATTGACAGTCACCCGGCGGGCGCGTACCCACTTGGGCAACAAGGAGTTCTCCCATGATCGCAAGATCCCTCATCGTACTGGCTCTCGTACTCTCAGGACCCGCGGCACTTGCGTGCTCGCTCACCCCGATGGGCGCTTCAACGCTTCAAATGGAAGGTGTGCTCAACTACGTCGGCGAAAAGCATGCGTTCGACCAAGCCACGGTTCGCGGCATCGAAGCGATGACCTTCAACACATTTCGCGTGACGTTCGTCGCGGTGGGCACCCAAAACGTGACCGTTCGTAAGTACGCCGTTGGAATCGGTGCCAACTGCAAAACGACGGTCAAAGAGATTCAGCAGTAAGTATTCGGAGCGCATAACAGGCAAAAAAAACCGGCAGCCGAAAGCTGCCGGTTTTTTTATGTCTTGCGCATCGGCCTCGCGGCCGCCGTTGCGGCGTGGGAGTTTACAGCCAGTCGGCGCTCAGGAGCGCATTCGGGCCGGCGGGAACGGACAAATCCTGGCTCAGGAAGGGGTTCAGCGCTTGGCGAACGACGGTGTTCGCCTCGTCGCGCAAGCCCGCGGCTTCGAAGTAGCCGTGCAGGGCGCCTTCGGTTTTCTCTTGGTTCACGTACATCGAATTGACGAACGTGTTGAACGCGCTTCGCACGAACGACGGAACCGGGACGAATTGCACGCCCATTTGAACGAGGCGGATCAGGCGGCGTTGGCGCTCGATCTTGTGCGGCTCGCTGAAGATGTAGGCGTCGGCCGGCTTCGACGAGAGCAGCCAGCGGCTGTCCATCAGATTTACGATTTTCTTTTGGCCTTTTTCGTTCACGACTGAGAACGCGAAGCAGAGGCGCTCGCCCACTTCGAGGTAGTTCTTCGTGTTGGCCTCAAGGCGGTTGTCGCACTGAAGCTGGTAGAAGCCGAAATAGTCGCTGCCGTAGTAGCGCCACATGGCTTGAGCCTTTTTCGATTCGGGGAAGAGGAACCAGGGGATTCGCGACTCGTAAACCGACGATTTCGCGTACATGAACTCGTCTTTTGTCATTCCGAGCTGTGCGGGCTCGAAGCGTTCCAGATAGAACAAGATCATGTTTTGGTGAAAAATGCGGCGCTCTTCGATGTTCACGATGGCTTCGTTGATGATCGCGGTGGCGATGTTCACGAGCGGTACGTTGTCGAGGTATTTGCGGGCGAGATTGAAGCCGAAATTGGCCAGCTGCTTGGCGACGTTGCGGCTGTAGAAATACTTCGAGTCGTTGAGGTGCGCCATCACGCGATGGCCCATCAAGTGCTCTTTCACTTTCGATTCAAAGCGCTTCATGACGTCTTTGAACTTCGGGTTTTCGAACACGGCCGCGATGTCGACCTTCATCAGCTCACGGTATGAGCGCTGGGCCATCTCGCGCTGCTCGGGCTTCCAGTTTTGCTGCCAATCGGGCCCGCCGTTCATTTCGTTCATGACGATGTCGAACTGCGGGTTCGCGGCCAGGTTTTGCATCTGCGCGAACTCGAGGTCTTTGCGCATGTCATCGACGATTTGTTGAATTGAAAACTGAACGTCGCCCTTTTTGAGCGCGATCATTTGAACCCCGCCTTGCGCGTTTCGCACGAGCTCGAAGCGCTTCGCGAAGGCCGTGGCGTCGAGGTCGGTTGCGAATGCGGTCGCCGTTCCCAGTAGCATGACGAGTGACAGAAGCAGTTTGGCCATGAATCCCTCCCATGGGTGTTTTGAACCGCTCATCATTAAAGTGAAAAGTTTGGGCGAAATCCAGCTCGAAGTTCGGTGCTCCGACCCTTTGTGTCTGAAATTTAAAAAACCCTTAACCCGCTTCGCTATCTAAACCTCTATCGTGGTCGAAGAGACACCAGCTCGCCGGAGCCTGGCGAGAAACACGGAGGAGAGGCATGGCCAATCAGAAACGCGCCGGCGGCTCGAGCGCCGGCTCGCATCGAAAGAGCAAGCGGAATCCCAAGGGACCAAAAACTCAGGATGCGCTATTGCGCGCGTTCGAAGATGATGACGCGATGAGAGCGCCGAGCCCTGCCCGGCCGGAGCCCGTTCCCGACGTGGATCTGTCGGATCTCGACACGGGTGGGCCATTCGTGCTCGGCGGCCGCCCGAAAATGCGCGGCCGCATCGACAAAAAGCCGAAAGCGCGCCGAACCGAGGAAGTTCGCGGCGGGAAGCGGCGGGGAGACGCCAAACGGGATACGTTTGAAGCCTCGCGGGCCTGGCAATCTCGCCGAAATTCTCCGAAACAATCAGGACGCAATATAGAGGGCGCGTTCCGCCGCCAGCCCAATCGGCATTGAGCGACTCGCAACGCCGGGGCCGCCGGAGCGGCCGCAGTGCATATTCCGGTCCTGCCCGGTCATTCGTCGCGAGCCGGTTTCGCGCGCTTAAGTGAAGCGGGCTTTCGTGACTTCAGCTTCGACTTCGAATTGAACGCGCTCTTGGCCCGTGAAGAGCTGTAAGTTCGGGCCGGTTCGCCTCTAAGCGCCGGCTCGGTCTGCGGCGGCCGGTTGGTCGCCCACCAAATGAAAAAGCCCGTGAAGATTCCGAACAAAGACGACAAAAGCCATACGTTGAGATCCCGATTGTCGTCGGGCACGTAGGCGCGTGAGCGTGACGAGCTCGAGCGCCGGCGGCCCGAGCGCGTGGGACGCAGCCCCGAAGCCGTCTCGATGTCAAAGGCCACGGTCTCTTCGCGCGCGCTGCCCGCGGGCGAGCCAGGGCGATATTCCCGCTCGACGATTCGCGCGGACGAGGATCGTGACGGCGGCGGCAGGCGCAAGCTGCCGCCGGTCGCGGACGAGGCGGTCGTGGCGTCGTCCGCGGCCGATTTCGCCGAGGAGAACCAGGAGCCGGTGCCGCGCGTGCGTGTCGTCGTTTTGGTTTTTTCGGTACGCAGGCTCTTCTCGCGCCTGGCCGCCTCTTCTTTCAGCGCGACTTCGCCGGCTTTTTCGAACTGGCCCCATTTCTTTTCGCCGCCCATCGAGGAAATTCCGCTTGCGCGGAGATCGAAGAGGCCGGGGCGCGAGGCGTTTGCGATGGCGGTGTCGTACGAGATGAGCCCGCGGCTCAAGAGATCCATCAGGCTTTGGTCGAACGTGCGCATTCCGAAGCTTTCGAACGACTCTTCGATGGCCGTCGGGATTTCGTGAATGCGATCGGGTTTGGCGATCATGTCCTTGATGCGGTCGTTGTTGACGAGCACTTCGACCGCGGGGAGCACGCCGCTGCCGTCGATGCGCGGAACCAGCCGGA
>DASUEL010000078.1:0-2454 GCA_036275095.1 Bdellovibrionales bacterium | reverse complement strand
AGACGCGGCCTTTCCGCATTCTCGCCGTCACCGTGCTGACCAGCTTTAAGACCGAAACCTTGCCGCCGATGCTACGGCACATTCCGATTCCCGAGCAGGCGATGGCTCTTGCCAAAATGGCCGTCGATTGCGGCATCAGCGGCCTGGTCTGCTCGCCGGAAGAAGTGGAATCGCTCCGCCACCAGTTCCCGAACGCTTTTCTCGTCACGCCTGGCGTGCGCCTGAGTCACGAAGACCGCGGCGACCAAAAACGCGTCTCCGACCCCACGACCGCTCTCAAGCGGGGAGCCTCGGCTCTCGTGGTCGGCCGCCCGATTTACGACGCGCTCGAACCCGCGCTCGCCGCCAAGGCCTATTATGAAGAAGTTCAAAAGCTCCGGTAGGCCGCCGCAACGGGGCGGCCCCCACCGCGGTCAGCCACAGCACCGCGTGGAACAAAAAAGCCATAAGCCCGGCGGCCGTTGCGTCGTCGGAATTCACGCCGTCCGCGAACTTTTGAAGGTGCGCCCGCGCGCCGTAGACCAAATCTGGCTGCGCGACCGATATCAGGATCATCCCGATCTCAAAGAACTCAACGAAACCGCCCAGCGCCTGAAGGTCCGCGTGCACCAGCACCCGGTCGGCGCCCTCGACAAAGTCATCGGAGCCCACCAGGGCGTGCTCGCCTTCACGCAAGAGCAGCCGGAAATCGATTGGGATGATTTAAAGACCCGCGAAAAAGCCGTCGTGCTCGCCCTCGACGAGGTCGAAGACCCGCACAATCTCGGAGCCGTCATGCGCACGGCCTGGCTGTTCGGCGCCCAAGGCATCTTGATCCCCGAGCACCGCTCGGCCGACCTCTCGCCGGCGGTCAGCAAGGTCGCGCAAGGCGCGGCCGAGCACATCCCGGTCGAAAAAGACAATGCGCTCCCGCAACAGCTCGAGCGCCTCAAGGAAATGGGCTTTTGGATTCTCGGCCTGTCCCACAAAGGCAAACAAGGCCTGTTCGAACTCGAAATCCCGCAGAAGGTGGTATGGGTTCTCGGCTCCGAAAGCGGCGGCATCCGCAAATCGGTCGAGGGAGTCTGCGACGACTTGATCGCAATCCCGCAATCAAACCCCGAAGCCAGCTACAACGTCTCGGTCGCCGCCGCGGTGGCACTGGCGGAAACTTTCCGGCAAAAAGAACGATAGCGATCTGCTCGATTGTGACGCATTGCGCTCTCGCTGTGATTCAAAGAAAATCCCATTAATATTCAAACCATGTTTGATTTGAAGCCTCTCCGACTTGCACTTCATAGTCTTGAGGAAATTTTACGGCAGCCAATGAACGAATTTGTCCGTGATGGCGCAATTCAAAGGTTCGAATACACGTTTGAACTCAGTTGGAAATCAATCCAGCGACTTCTGAAGATCAGAGGTGTTGAGACTGGTAGTCCAACCCAAGTCATTAGAGCGGCTTTTAAAGAAGGTTTGATAACTGATCTTGAACGATGGATGGCGTTCAGTAAGAGCCGAAATTTAACGGTACATACCTATAACCAAAATGTGGCAAACGAAGTGTTTGCGGACGTCAAAACTTTCCCCGCCTTCGTGCATGATTTGTTAAAGGCACTTGAGCATGCCCAATCAACTGACTGATAAAGAGCGAAGGGTAATTTCTGACGTCTTAAACAAGAATCTGAAGGATATAGAATCGGCTGAAGTAATCCTGTTTGGTTCCTTGGCTCAGGGCAAGGCGCGTGCCACTTCTGACATTGACCTTGCAATTAAGGGCGCAGCCCCTCTCGCCAAGTCCGTGTGGGCCCAAATAGAATCTGACTTTGAAGAATCTGACCTAAGGCGCGAAGTCGACGTGGTCGATTACTGGCGCGTCAATGAGGCCTTTCAAAAAGTTATTGATAAAGACGGTGAGAAGATCCTCGCTGCAAAATCCCATCCATTTCGCCTTTGTCCAATAGGATATCACTGGGTGTCCAGTCATCTGCGGGACGTGCCGCCGTCCTTGAGAAATCCTGATGGGGGGCTGACCGAAGTCGACGGTCATTGCCGTAGGAATGCTGGAAAGGGTAAAAAAATCATTCGCGATGTCTTCACCGCGGATGAGTTGAAAGAGATTTTTAAAAGATTCGGAAGCCGCATTTCAGGTAAGTTAGGAAAATTTACTGACCTTAGAGAGAAATCGTGGAACAGGCTGGATCAAGAGATATTGTTCTGGACAAGCTTCTGGAACGATTTTTTTCAGCCCGAAGAAAAACTTGATCCAAATCTCGTGAAAGCGTTAGTAGCTACTGAATCCTCTTTCAACTTGGCGCCCCGAATCAGAAATGCCGGTCAAGCGGGCCGTGCAAGGGGGTTAATACAATTAACCGATCAGGCATTAGCCGTTTTGAAACCGACCTCGAAGGAATTAAAGGATCAGTATTTCGAAATCAGCCCGGAGGACCTTGCAGACCCAAACGTGAGTCTGGCCGC
>DASUEL010000077.1:0-3288 GCA_036275095.1 Bdellovibrionales bacterium | reverse complement strand
ACGGCCAGGGGCTCGATACCGGCGTCATCGGCACGATCAATCACCATCTGCGCGATAAGATCTGGCCGACGGAGCTGACGACGCCCGGCTCAGTCGAGCTGCATGGCAGACTGCGTGATTTCGCCGATCACGGCGCGAAAGCGCTCGCCATCGAGGTGTCGAGCCACGCGCTTTCGCAGCACCGGGGCGAGTACATCGACTTCGACGCGGCCATCTTCACGAACCTCACGCGCGATCACCTCGATTATCACTCCACCATGGACGAATACTTCGCGGCGAAGGCGAAGCTCTTCACCGGGCTTTTGCCGCGCTCGAAAAAATCGCGTAAAGCCGCCGTGATCAACTCCGACGACTCGTACGGGAGGCAGCTCGCCGCCATCGCGAAAGCGCCGGTGGTCACATTTGGGCAAAGCCAGAGCGATTTCAAGTTCGAGATCCTGTCCGAAGACTTCAGCGGCTCGCAGATTCAGTACGACTTCCGGGGCTCGCGACACGCTGTCAAAGTGAAGATTCCGTGCCGCTACAATGTATACAACGCGGCCGGCGCGCTGGCCTGCGTGCTGGCGCTCGGTCTCGATGCGGCGAAGGCACGCTCCGATCTCGAATCGTTCATGGGGGTCAAGGGGCGCCTCGAACGGGTCGTTCATGGCCGCAAGTTTCACGTCTTCGTCGACTACGCACACACCGACGACGCGCTCACGAACGTGCTCGACTCACTCGGCGCGATTCGCGCGAAACAGGCGCAAAAGTCGCGCATCATAACGGTCTTCGGCTGCGGCGGCGATCGTGACAAAGGCAAGCGGCCGCTGATGGCCCAAGCCGCCGTGCGCGGCTCCGACTTCGTCGTCATTACGTCCGATAATCCACGTACCGAAGACCCCGACAAAATCATTCAAGACATCGTGGCCGGCGTTCCGAAGACCGCGCTCGGTAAAACCGTATTGACCGAGACGCTCCGGCGCGACGCCATCGAGACCGCGCTTGAAATCGCGCAAGACGGGGACGTCGTCTTGATTGCCGGCAAAGGCCACGAAGATTATCAAATAATCGGAAAGCAAAAGTATCCGTTCAGCGACGTCGAAATCGTCAGGGAGATCTTGTCATGAGCTGGAAAATGACGCTCAAGGAGCTGCTCGAAGGCACACGCGGCGAAGCCGAGAAAACCGGCGGCACCGAATTCACTGGCGTCAGCACCGATGGGCGCGTGGATAACTCAGGCAAGATCTTTTTCGCTCTCAAAGGCGAGAAATACGACGCTCACGACTTCATCGAGCAAGCCGTTGCGAGCAAGGCCCGCGCCATCGTCGTCCACAAGCCGCTCGGCGAGCTGAAGCTTCCGCAAGGCGCGGAACTGACCGTTGTCCGCGTCGGCGACACGCTCGCGGCGCTGCAGGCCCTCGGCCACTTTTGGCGCAAAAAATCGAGCGCCAAAATCGTCGGCATTACCGGCACGAACGGCAAAACCACCACGAAGGAGTTTACGGCGCAAATCATCGCCACGAAATATCCGACCTGGTTTTCGAAGGGGAGCTTCAACAATCACTTCGGCGTGCCGATCAGCCTTCTCGGCCTCGAGCCGCAACATCGAGTCGGCATTTTTGAGATGGGGATGAACCATCCGGGCGAGCTCAAGCAGCTCGTCGAGATCGCCGATCCCGACGTTACCGTCGTGACGATGGTGGGCCGGGGACACCTCGAAGGCATGGGCTCGATCGAAGGCGTCGCCCAAGAGAAAGAGTCTGTATACCGCTACGCGCGGCCCGATGCGCTTCGCGTGTTCAACCTCGACAATCCCCATACTCTCGAGATGATGTCGCGCGCGCCGAAAGGCTCGCCGCGGCTCACGTTTTCGACCTTCGACGCGAAAGCCGACATCCATCTCAAAGAGACGATGTCGACGCTCGACTTTCTCGAAATTTC
This sequence comes from Bdellovibrionales bacterium, assembly GCA_036275095.1. Taxonomy (GTDB): domain Bacteria; phylum Bdellovibrionota; class Bdellovibrionia; order Bdellovibrionales; family DASUEL01; genus DASUEL01. The sequence continues at coordinate 1,368 of DASUEL010000077.1, read as the reverse complement.
AGGGCGCATCGGCGCCGAACCGGGAAAGGCGCGCGTGCCGGTGTTCGGCCGCCAGAACGTCAACAATATCATGGCTGCGGCGGCGCTCGCGGTCGCCTGCGGTGTCGAGGCTGATCTGATCTGGAAGAGCCTGGCCAATCTCAAAACGGCGTGGGGCCGCAATCAGATCGTGCCGCTCGGGTCGGGCGCGCGGATGATTTTCGACGGCTACAACGCCAATCCCGAAAGCATGGGCGCGATCGTCGAAAACGTTTCGCGTCTGAGCGTAAAGGGCAAAAAGATTTTCGTGCTCGGCGAAATGCTCGAGATGGGTGAGACGGCGGGCGCGCTTCACGAGGAGCTCGGCGCGAAAGTCGGCGAGAGTGGAGCCGATTTCGTGTGGTTCGTGGGCCCCCACAAAGGTGATTTCGAGCGGGGCGTGCGACAAACTTCTTTTTCAAAAACATTAGTACTATCAGATGCTTACGAAGAAAAACTTGCTCTTGATCTGGCGCGCATGCTAGAACCAAACGACATCGTTTTGGTGAAGGGTTCGCGAGGAATGAAATTAGAGCGGGTTGTTTCGGCCCTCGATCCCCAAAATTTTAAAACATATTAAGGTTCAAATACTTCATGTTGTATCAGTGGTTGTATTCGCTGGCTGATAGTTCGTCTGTCTTCAACGTCTTCCGCTACATCACCTTCCGAACGTTTTTGTCATTTCTGACGGCGTTCTTGTTTTGCTGGTGGTACGGCCCGCACTTCATCACGCGTCTCGTGCGCCGCCAGGTCGGTCAAACGATTCGCGACGACGGCCCGCAAACCCACAAGAAAAAAGCCGGCACGCCGACGATGGGCGGCGGTCTCATTCTCATCAGCATGCTCGTTCCGTTCGTGCTTTGGATCGACGTCAAAGAGCCTCTCGTATGGGCACTCATGGCGATCACGTTTTGTTTCGGCCTCGTCGGCTATTATGATGACTACCTGAAAGTCTCGAAAAAGAACACGAAAGGGCTTCCCGGAAAGCTCCGGCTCGCGCTCGAGTTTTTTTCGTCAGGCGCTGTGGTCGCGATCCTGATCTACTTCGATCTCCTTCCATCGACGCTGAATATTCCGTTCTTTAAGAACGTGCACGTCGATCTCGGCTGGGGTTACGTCGCGTTCGCGAGCCTCGTCATCGTCGGCTGCGCCAACGCGGTCAATCTGACCGACGGCCTCGACGGCCTGGCCATCGCGCCGGTCATCATCGCCGGCGCGACCTATCTGTTGTTCGCCTACATCACCGGCCATGCGCGCATTGCCGAGTACCTGCAAATTCCGCACGTGAAGGGCGCGGGTGAGCTCGCGCCGGTCGCGGCCGCGTTCGTCGCGGCCGGTCTCGCCCTGCTC
>DASUEL010000076.1:0-4258 GCA_036275095.1 Bdellovibrionales bacterium | reverse complement strand
TCTCAAGATAACTACATGCAAGTCCAAATAAATTTCCGCTGGCCTTGATTTGAAGTCGCGCGCTGTTATCCTGAACCAAAGGGGGCTTATGCCTAACTTTCGATTTCCCTCTTTGCTCATCGCGTTCACGATCTTCGTGGTCCTGTTTTCACTCGATCAAAGTCTGGCGCAGGAGGCCGAATATGGGCCTTCGGGCACCTCCACGGGCTCAATCTCGGCGGGCTCGGGCCCGGACGAGCTTTCGGTGCAAACGCGCTTTCAGGCCTCGAACTTTCAAAATCGCACGTTGGGGATGTCGGGGGTGAATTACACCCTCGGTCTAAGCTTGGCCTCAGCGGGCGGCTTTCAGCTCTACGCGGACGTTCCATTCTTGTGGGGTGAAACGCGCGGAGCTCCGGTGCAGGAGCTCGGGAACCCGAAGTTCGGGCTCGATTTCTCGTTTCTTCAAGCCGGCGACTTCGATTTTTGGGCGGAAACCTCGGCGACTGTGACTCAACCGTCGGGACGGCTGGCCGCCCGTTACGACACCTATCGCGCGGGCGCCGAGCTTCGCTATCGCCGCGCACGCTACTTTGGGACGATGGGTGCCGGGCACCGCTTTCGCGTCAATGAGCAAGACAAGCAAGTCGACATCGGAAACGTCTCGGATTTCGATTTGACCGCGGGCTTCAGCCTGCGCCGCCAATGGGCCGTTCTCGGCCTGCTCGAATGGTATCGCAGCGAAGGCGTGATCGCTCGCAATATGGTCTACGCCCGCCCGGCGGAGTGGGCCGGCGTCAGCCCGGCCGTGCGCTACCGCGGCGCGGGCGGGTTCGAAGTCTTGACCGCGGTGACCTTTCCAATTTTGCAGTCTCGTGAAGAAGAAGAAATGGAAGTCGCCTTTTGGGACTCGTCGTTCCCGCGCGTCTCGCAGGTCTCCCTGCGCACGCAGGTCGGAGTTTGGTTCTGATGACTCAGCGACGCTGGCTTGCCACCAAGTGCTTTCAATGCGGCAAAGAAGTCGAAGAGAAAGACGCCATCATCATAGATGAAGAGAAAGATCATATCTTTTGCTCGGAGGACTGTCTTTATCAACACTTCAGCAAAGAGATCACGGCGATGGAGAAAGAGTTCCAGGACAATCGCCAGCCCTCGGACATTCAACAGACCGAGTTCGGCAAGTTCGAAGGCTGCCTCGAGGAGCTTCTAGAAGCGCCCGACGAAATCTGGGAAGACTCCGACACGCTCCCGGACACGGTTGTTTACAACTACATCGGGCAATTCGTCATCGACGAGCAGTCGGTATACTATGTCGCGGTCGTGCACCTTACGGGCGACATGCCGACGTTCGTGTTCCTTCATTTTCCGACCAACGATTCGAAGCTCGTGGAGCGGTTTCGTCGCGGCCGCTTGATCTTCGACAAGTCTCAAGCCGAAATTGAAATCGAAGGCGCCGAGGAGGACGCCCTGAGCGACGGCGATGAGCTCGCACAGGGGCTATTCAAAGCGATGCTGGCGCTGCGAAGCCCGGCTGATTTTCCCGAGGAGGAGTTCGGCGAATTCCTTCGTTACCGGCAAGAGACGATCGAAGACGCCGACGAAATGTGGCGCAGCACCGATCTCCAGGGCAATACGCTCGTCACGTTCATCAAAGAGTTCGCGGTCGATGAAGGCGATTTCACGTACGTCGTGATTACGATCCAAGACGTCGTATCAGGCAGCCATTTCGTGCTGTTTTCGTTCCCGACGAAAGATGCGAATCTCGTAGATCGTTATCGTCAGGGACAAAGTCTCGACACCCAAGCCCCTAAACAAGCCAGCCACTGAGCGCCGCAGTTGACGTGCTAAGCGCGGCGGGCGCCGCCGAGCGCGTGCCCGCGCGCCATGCGCATCAAGAGAGCGGCCGCGGCACCTGTCGCGAGGATCACAGCGACCAACTTCAGGCTTTCGGCGTTGAGGTAGAAAAATGCGGCAAGATTCAACGCCAGCGCCGCGTACGGTGCGGGCCGCGGGGCGCGGAAGCCTTCATGCCGGCTGGCTCGCCAGTGCACGACGATGAGTGAAAGATTCACCAGTGCGAACGCGGTGAGAACCAGCCCGCTTGTGGCGCTCGCCAGGTAGGCGAGGTTTCCGAGCAAGGAGACGCCGATGACGATGGGAAATATGAAGGCGATCGCGGCGTGCGGGGTTCGAAACTTCGGGTGAACGGCCGCGAACCAGCCCGGAATGACGCCTTCTTTGGACATTCCGAAAAGCAAACGCGAAGCTGTAACATAATTCAGCAATGTCGTGTTGAAGATCGCGAAGAGCGCAATGAGCGGAAAAACGCCGAGAGGGAAGCCGGAGCCCGAAAGTCGCACAGCCTCGACGAGCGGAGCCGATGAGGCCGCGAGGCGCTCTGGGCCCGCCACGGCCGCGGCGGATAGCGCGACCAGCATGTAAAGCGCGCCCGCGATGAGGACGGCACCGACAATCGCGCGCGGAACCGTGCGCTCCGGATTTTTCGTTTCCTCGCTCACGTTGACGAGATCTTCGAATCCGATGAACGCATAGAACGCGAGTGCTGCGCCGGCCAGCACGCCGTCGGTTTTCAGCTTACCGGTGAAGAGGCTGAATTCGTGCTGAGTGAAAAAGTACGCGGCCGATACGAGAACGACTAAGAGCCCGGAAATTTCGATGGTGGTGGCTATGATGTTGGCGGCCGAAGAGTGCTTGATGCCCCTGAAGTTGATCAAACCCACGAAGCAGACGAATGCCACTATGATCGCCGTGTCGCTCAAAGAAAGCGAATACGTCTCGAGATAGCCGACGAACGCGCGGGAAAGCGTGGCCATCGACACGACGGTCGCGCACAAAAGAACCCAGCCGGCGAAGAATCCGGCGGCGGGGCTCAAGGCTTGCTCGCAAAAGTGGGCGGCGCCTCCGCTCTTCGGAAAGCGGCTCCCGAGCTCGGCGTAACTCAAGCCTGTCAAGAGAGCCACGGTCATCGCGATCAAAAACGAGAGCCAAAGATACCCGCCGGCCTCGCCGGCGATCTTACCGATGAGGGCGTAAATACCCGCGCCGAGAATGTCTCCGACGCCGTAAATGAGCAGAGTCCAGAAAGTAAAAACCCGGTTGAGGGAACCGTTGTTCGCCGTCATGGGGGCGACTATAAGCCGGGAATTGTTTTGAGAAGTCTTCGAAAATGTGGCGAGCGCTTCACACTCGCCGCCGGCGCAAAACCGGCTGCCTGGCTCCCGCGCGTGATTTAGTTGCCGGATCCGCTGCCGCCGGCGTACGTGGCTTGGGAAAGCTCGCCGCTTACCAGCTGGCGGGTCGTATCGAGCGCGTACGAATTTGCACCGAGCGGTCGATCTTGGAAAATGAAAAATTTGTGGTCGCCGTTGCGAAAGTTCACTTCAAACTGCGCACCGGAATGGCTGGATTCTAGTGCCGACTGCAGGCGCACGGCCGTCACAGGATTCGTCACCGCCGTTTCGAGCGCCGATACACCGTACACGCTGAACACGATCGAGTTCGGGTTTGCGTCTTCACACAGCTTAATGGAGTAAGCGCCGGAGCCGTCGGAGTTTTCGCGCAGGTACTCCATTCGGATGGACATGCCGGAGCCCACGAAGTTGGGCGTACAGGCGGCCTGGTCGGGTTTAGGGGCGCATGCGTTCATGACGGCCAGAGCCGCGGCGGCATAGATAAAGTGTTTCATGGGAAACCATTATAGCCGAATCGAGACCGCGCTCAATATAGTCTTGCCAGGACCTGAAAATTGGTAAGAAGATCAAGGGAGCTATGAGGCAAAACCCTTTGAATGCACTCGTTTTTCTGCTGCTTTTCGCGCTGACTGTCGCGTGTTCGACACTCGGTGGGAAGCGGCCGGAGAAGCTTGAAGTCGATCGCCCGATCGTTCTCGAGCTCTCGGGCTCGTTGAGCCGGGTGGAGTCCATTCGTTATCACTTCGCCTCCAAAAAAGTCAGCAAGACCGGCAATGAGCAGCCCGAAACCAAAAATGAGCGGGTCGATTTCACCGTTCAAACCACCACCAAAGAAGTGTTTCCGGGCGGCGAGGTGAATTACATCATCGAAACGAAGCGCCGGGAGGGCGACGTGCCGCTGCACGATCTCGCGTTTCCGGAGCCTGGTGAAAAGCTCGAGCAGATTCTGACTCGCAACGCGCGCGTGCTCAAGGCGGGCGAATACTCGCCCGACAGCATTTTTTATCTGCCGCCGATCCCGTTGCCGGTCGAGCCCGTCAAAGTCGGGGAGACGTGGGCGCTGAAAC
>DASUEL010000075.1:0-11473 GCA_036275095.1 Bdellovibrionales bacterium | reverse complement strand
ACTTGCGAGCCGCGGAAGCCTTCGATCATCTGCCATTTCCGGCAGGCAAAGCCGCCAGAGGTGCGCCTCGCACAAACGGCGGAGCCACGCGCGCGTCACAGGGCGCGGGCGCGCCCGCAAATACCGGGAGTGCACCAGCGCGGCCATGGGCTCCAGGCTTCGCGTGATCTGCACTTCGCAGCGGGCACGCTGCCACTCGTGCCCGGCCGCTTCTGGCCGCAAGTACGCGAGCGCCGCGAGCGGATCTCCGCTCAATCGGTAGCATTCCGAATACAGCCAGCCGGCGCGCTCATCGGTATTGGCGGGCTTATTGAGCGCGTCCAGCAGACCGAGCGCGGCCGATGGGTTGGCCATGCGAATCAGCGCCTTCACTTGCCGCTCATCGACTCCAGGCGTTTCGGCGGCCTCGGCTCGCGAGGCCATCTTCAGGTGCCATGCGGACCGCCAGGTCTCGCCGCGAGTTTTGTGGATGTCGCTCATCGCGCGATGAAGCTCGCCGTGCAGCCAAGAAAGCCTTGAGCCTTTCGGTTTGATTTTTTGAGATTCGAGTACGGCTTTCGCGCGCTCGAAAGTTTTCGAAACGGTCTCGCGCGGGATTGCCGCCTCGCTCTTCATGCGGCGGAGCGCTTCAAGCAGATACAAGAACGTTTGAAGCGTTTCAGCGTGCGTGGGATCGCGGAGGAGCACGGGCGAATGACTTCGATCGAGAAAATCGGCGGCACGGCCGCCTTCTTCGCGCAGGCGCTCGAGCTCACTCAAGATGAGCGGGCTTTGCCAGATTTGATCTTTCTTGGGCTCGCGCGCGCCGAGCACCGTGAACGTCTCCATCCACCGCTCCATCAAGGTTTCAAGTTCGGAAACGAGGCTGCCAAAGTAATAGAACGCATCCGCACCGTTCAATAAAAAAGGCGGGACCAGGTACTTATTCCCGGTTTGTAAGTCATTAAAATCCCATGACAAATACGTTCTGCGTGGCCCGAGGCTTTCGCCCCTTCCGAACTCCTGACAAAACCAGGCGCAACTCAACCCCAAACCCCATCTGGAGGAGACATGAAAACGTTCCTGGTCAAACTTCTGACGACATCCGCGGTCACCCTGGCCGCCACCACGGGCTGGGCGGGCACCGCCGCCGAAGCCTTCGCGAAACTCAAAGGCCTCGAAGGCCGCTGGGCCGCCAAACACGACAATCATGAAATTGAGGTAACGTACGAAGTGATATCGAACGGCTCGGCCGTTCTCGAGCGCCACATGGGAATGGTTTCGGTTTACCATCTCGACGGCGACTCGATTCTGATGACCCACTATTGCGCCGCCAAAAATCAGCCGCGTCTGCGCGCCACCGACTTCAACCGCGCCGACGGCTCCCTCGAGTTCAAGTTCGTCGACGTGACGAGCGCGAAGCCCGGCTACGGCCACATCAACCATCTCGTGATGAGCTTTCCGGCAGCCGATCGCGTGAAAGGCGTTTGGACCTACGTGAACGGGCAAGAGAGCGGCAGCGAGGTATTCGATCTGCAACGCGTGTCGAAGTCGCTCGCGAGCAAGAAAGCGGCGAAGAACTTCTTCGGCTGGGTCGAGATTCCCGCCTCCGACATCGAGCGCGCAGCTAAATTTTACAGCGCGATTCTCGGCGTGCAGCTCAAAGTCACCAACGATCCCAATTACAATGCGGCGATGGTGTTCTTGCCCCATCACGATGAAGGCGTGACCGGCGCGCTCGTGAAAGCCGAAGGCTACGTGCCTTCCGCGCAAGGCACGCTCGCGTTCATCGACGGCGGCAACGACTTGAGCCCCATGCTCGCCCGCGTCGAGCCCGCAGGCGGAAAAGTGCTGGTGAAGAAGACCTTGATCAGCAAAGACGTCGGCTACTTCGCCATGTTCCTCGACTCCGAGGGCAACCGGGTGGCTCTTTACTCACGTAACTAAAACCGAGAGTGCCGGTCACTTCGGCCGGCACACTTCAAGAGGATTTTATGTTCAAATTCAGCCCCCATATTGCAGTCAACGTCCGCGGCGGCGATAAGGCCGTGAAGTTTTATAGCGAAGTTCTGGGCCTCGAGCTCGTCGATCGTCACACCGGTAAAGACTGTGGCATCGAGCTCAAGGCCGGCCCCATGACACTTTGGCTCGATGGAACCGGCTCCGAGCAAAGGCAAAATCCCGGAAAGGTTTTCTTCGAGTTCACCGTCGAAAATCTCGATGCGGCCGTCACGCGGCTTGCGGCGCTCGGCTGCACTCCGGGCCGTGAGACGTCAGGCTCGTCGTTCAACGGCCGAATGATGGAAGACCCTTACGGCCTGGCTTTCCACCTCTACCAGCCTCACTGACTTCCGGCTCCGCTGGTGCCGCGGCGAACGGCCGCTTGATCGGCGACGATCTTGAGCTCGACCCGGCGGTTTTTGGCGCGGCCCCGGGCTTCGTCGTTATCGGCGACCGGCTGGGCCTCGCCCATTCCGACGATGCGAATCGCGTCTTCGGGCACGCCATGCTCGAGCATTTCGACGCGCACCGCCTGCGCGCGCTGCTCGGAGAGCGTTTGATTGAACTGCGGGCCGCCCACGCTGTCGGTATGGCCGACGACCGTGATGCGGTCTTCAGGATATTTTTTGATGATTTCGGCGAGCTCGCGGATTCGCTCCTGCGCTTTCGGCTTGAGCGTCGCTTCGCCCGTGTCGAAAAGAATGTCGCCTTTCAGCTTCGTGACGATACCGTCGTCGGTGCGCTCGGTCTCGGCGACTTTATCGAGCTCTTTCGCTTGTTGATCCATGCGCCGGCCGATGACGTTGCCCGCGGCTCCGCCGATCGCAGCTCCGATCGCGGCTCCCCGGCCCGCGCCGCCCGATTTGTTACCGATGATGGCCCCGGCCGCTCCGCCCGCCGCAGCGCCGATGGCCGTGCCCGATCGCTGCTTTTTGCCCCAGTTCGCGCAGCCGCTCAAAACCAATCCGAAGAGTGCGAATACCAAAAGTAAAGACCTCACATAGACCTCCCATGAGTTGCTGATGACTCAACCCCATCAAACTAGAGTTTCATTGCGGCGCGATTATGAGCGAATTGTGAAGGAGTCTTGAGACATCCTATGCTAACGTTTTCGCATGAAAAAACTCGCCGTTTTGACGCTTCTGACTGCAATCCTCGTGTTCTCTGGCAACCCGTGCCACGCGCAGCCGAACGATTACGATCAGCTCGCCAAGGCCACCCGCGCGCTTCTCGAAAAATTCGTTGAGGCCGACCCGACCAACCCTCCGGGCAATGAAGCGCGCATCGCGAAGCTCGCGGCGGAGCGTTTCAAAGCCGCCGGCATACCGTTCGAGCTCACCGAGTTCGCGCCAGGCCGCCAAAATATCGTGGCGCGCTTGAAGGGGGCGGGCACCGAGAAGCCGGTGCTCATTCTCGCGCACACCGACGTCGTGGGTGCCGCAAACCAGGCCTGGACGGTTCCGAGCAATAAGGTGACTGAGAAAGACGGCTACCTTTACGGCCGCGGCGTGCTCGACGATTTGGGAATGGCGGCGCTCGCCGTCGAAATGCTCGTGCACCTCAAAACGACGAATCAGCCGCTTCGGCGCGACGTGATCGTCGCGCTCACCGGCGACGAAGAATCGGGCGGCGCTGGTCTCGAGTACATTTTGAAAAACAAGCCCGGCTCAGTCGACGCCGCGTTCGCGCTCAACGAGGGCGGCGGGCTCGCGCTCGGCGACGACGGCAAAGTAAAGTTCATCTCGCTGCAGGTCGCGGAGAAAACCTATCAGGATTTCGAGCTCTATGCGAAGGGGCCGACAGGCCACTCGTCAGTTCCGCTTAAAGACAATGTCATCGCGCGGATGGGCCGCGCGCTCGCCAAGCTCGGCGCCTACGAGCGGCCGGCGCGGCTGATTCCCGCGACCCGCGCGTACTACCTGGGCCGCGCTAAGGTCGAGAAGCCGCCGCTTTCGACGGCGATGCACAAGCTCGCCACTACCAAGGGCGCCAAACTTCCGGCCGACGCCTTGAAAGTGCTCGAGGCCGATCCAATTCAGGCGGCGAATCTGCGCACGACATGCGTCGCGACACTCGTAAGCGGCGGAACGCGGGTGAACGCGCTGCCAGCCGAGGCGAAAGCCACCGTGAACTGCCGCATTCTTCCCGATGAAACGAAAGAGCAGATCAAGGCCGATCTGGCGAAGGTCATCGGCGATCCGGCGATCGAAATCAAGATGCCCGAGGAGGTTCCTGGCGGCCCCGCCTCCGATCTGCAAAACGAGGCGCCGGTCGCGATCGAAAAGACGGCGCAGAAATTCTGGCCGGGGCTCCCGCTCATCCCCACGATGTCGAGGGGGGCAACCGACTCGCGCTTTTTGCGCGCGCGCGGCATTCCGGCCTACGGAATCATTCCGATGCCAGTGAACGAACAAGACGCCCGGCGCGCTCACGGCATCGACGAGCGCATTCCAGCCGCGAGCATTCGCACCGGTGTCGAGTACTTGCACCATCTCCTTCAGGAGCTCGCCGGCGCAAAAAATAAATGAACGTCAGCCTGCCGATCGACAAACATCTGCCCGCGATCCTGAGCGCGCTCGAAAAGAACGGCGCGCTCATACTGCAGGCCTCGCCTGGCAGCGGTAAGACCACGCGCGTGCCGCCGGCCGTGCTGAAGACCCTGAAGCCCGGGCGCAAGGCCGTCGTACTCGAGCCGCGAAGGCTTGCCGCGAAAGCCGCGGCTTCGCGCGTAAGCGAAGAGTGGGGCGAGCCGCTCGGCCGCACGATCGGTTATCAGTTTCGCTTCGAAGACGTCACCAGCGCCGACACGCGTTTGCGTTTTCTCACCGAAGGCATGCTGATTCGGCAGCTCATCTCAGACCCGCAGCTCAAAAGCACCGACGTGGTTTTTCTCGACGAATTTCACGAGCGGCACCTGCACACCGACGTGGCGCTCAGCTACCTGCGCCATCTTCAAAAAACAGCCAGGCCCGATCTGAAGCTCGTGATCATGTCGGCAACTCTCGACGTGGGGCCGCTGTCGCGATTTCTCGATGAGGCGCCGACGATCCAGATCGACGCGCCCAACTATGAGGTCAAACTCGAGTATCGCTCCGAAGACAAGCCGCTCGAGGTGCAAGTGGCGCGGGCGGTGCGAGACGCGCTCACGAGCGCCCCGTCTGATCCAAACGGGCGCGCCGACATTTTAGTGTTTTTACCCGGCATGGCCGACATTCGCCGCGCTCAAGAGGGCCTGAGCAGTCTCGCGCAGTTACAGAACCTCGCGCTTCTGCCTTTGCACGGCGACCTCACACGTGAAGAGCAAGATCGTGCATTAAAACCGCTCCCACAGCGAAAAGTCATTTTGTCGACGAACGTGGCTGAAACCTCCGTGACCATACCGGGTGTCACCGCCGTCATCGACAGCGGGCTTGCGCGCGTTGCGAGCTACTCGTTTTGGTCGGGGCTTCCGAGCTTGCGCACGCGCCCGATCAGCCGCGCGTCGGCGACCCAGCGCGCAGGCCGCGCCGGCCGCACTTGCCCCGGCATTTGCATCCGCCTGTACGCCCGCCCCGATTTTGAAAAACGCCCGGCCTTCGACACGCCCGAAATTCAGCGCGCTGAGCTTTCGCAGACCCTGCTCGAGCTGAAAACGCTCGGAGTCGAGCGCCTCGAGTGGTTCGACCCGCCGAATATGCAGAGCGAGCAATCGGCGCTCGTGCTGCTGCGGCGGCTTGGCGCCGTCGACAAGAATCAAAAACTCACGGCGCTCGGGCGGCAGATGGCCGAGATACCGGTGCATCCCCGCTTGAGCCGGCTTTTGCTCGAGGCCGCGCGCACAGGCTGCGGGCCGCAAGCCGCAACCGCCGCGGCACTTTTGAGCGAAGGCGCATCGAAGCGACTCAATATTTTGGAGGAGCTCGAAACGCGCGATCCGCTCGTCAAACGCACGCGCGACCGCCTGCTGCGCTTCGTGAAGGGCTCGAGTGGCGGCAAACCCGAGGCGCTCGCGAAGAGTTTTCTCGCGGGCTTCCCCGATCGCGTGGCGAAGCTCAATGAGAGCCAGCTGCTTCTGGTTTTGTGTGACGGTGGCTCGGCTACCGCCGAGGATCCGGCGCTTCGAAGCCTCGGCGAGTACTTCGTATGCACCGAGGTGCAGGAGCTTCAGCGCGGAACGCACAAACGCGTCATCGCCGAGTCGCTCGTGCCGATTGAGCCCGACTGGCTGATTGATCTCGACTCGGATCTTCTGGGCGAATCGCACCGGATGAGCTGGGACGAAAAACGCGAAGCCGTTTTCGACCTCTCGCGCCTCACCTACGGGCAGCTCGTTTTGAGCGAAGGCCGCGGCACACCTTCAGATCGCGAAGCCGCGGCCCTGGAACTCGCGACACATGCGTCGACTGAAGCAGGGCTCAAAAAGATCTGTGACTACGAGCAGCTCCAGTCGCTATTGGAGCGGCTCGAGTTTTTGAAGGCGCAAGGCGCACCGATCGGCGAGTTCACGTTGCAAGAGATGGCGAAGCGATTCGCACTTGCAGTTTGCGGCGAGAAGTTCGCGCTGAGCGAGCTTACGAAATCGGATTTTCTCTGGTTTTTGCAGGACCAGCTCGGCCCCGACGTGCGGGGAAAGCTCGACCGCTGGGCGCCCGCGTTCATTCAGCTCCCCCGAGGGCGCCGAACGCGCGTGAACTACCCGAAAACACAACCGCCCTGGATCGAGAGCCGTCTGCAGGATTTTTTCGGAATGAAGTCGGCGCCCGCGCTGATGGACGGAAAGGTCCCGCTGACATTGCATTTGCTCGCGCCCAACGGCCGCGCGGTGCAGGTGACAACCGACCTGATGAGTTTCTGGAAAAACGTGTACCCCAAACTGCGCGTCGAGCTCGGCCGCCGTTACCCGCGGCACAAGTGGCCCGAGGATCCGCTGGCGTAAAGTTGGCCGTGGGCAACACATCTTGTGCGATGGTCGATCAGTCAACGTCCTGGGTTTGCTGGCTCACCCGTTAGCGATCGCCTTTCGCGAAATGCGCCAGCTGCCCGTCATGAGCTCGCTTGAACGCCGCGCGTGCGCACACGCGCTCGACATACGGGCGCAGGCTCGGGAAGTCTCCTGTCGCCGTCAGCACCTTCGGCACGCGAAGCACGTCGGCCATCAAGAGATCGGCGACGGTGAAGCGCCCGGCCGCGAGCCATTCACGCGTCTCTAATACGGCATTCAGGTGTTTCAACCGCTGGAGGAACCAGCCCTCGAGCGGGTTGTTCGCAGCGTTCGAAAGGCCTATGAACCACCACGGCACCGAGACCATTTCGACCGAATTCAGCGCCGCGATCGTCCAGGAGAGCGTTTCGGCCTCGCCTTGCGGATCGCGAGGCATCAGCTTTTCGCTTTTTCGCGCGAGATACAAAAGACCGGCGCCGCTTTCGAACACTTTGACGCCGTTGTCTTCCAAGAACGGCACTTGCCCGAAGGGCTGACGTTCGAAATGCCCGGGCCCGCGGTCTTTGAACGGAACCGCTTTGACTTCGTAGTCCAAGCCGGCTTCTTCACAGGCCCAGCGCAGCCTGATGTCGCGCACATGCCCGCGCGGACCGCCTTCGCCGCCAGGAACCCAATCGTACGTCCAAATCGTCACCGCATTTTTCATGTGGTCTCTCCATCTGCTCGCATAATGAAAAGTTACTCTCGCAGCTCAGCCGCAGCAATGGATATCCACTCGCCGACTCCGCCGATTTCACGGCCGGGGCATTGACCCGGGCTCCTGAGAGCGCGAGCGCTGCCATCACCCGCGGCGGAAGCAGTCTGTGGCGCGACAGGCCCTCGCGTCTTGTGTTTTTTAGAGCACGAAATACGGCAGATTGTCGTTTCGCATGGCCGCGTACGGCGTGTAGGAGTCCGGGTTGTATTGGTTCGGGGTGTACTCGCCGAAGTAGCCGTTTTGCCCGTACGGCATGAACTCGGAGCTCTGCAGGCCCGCGGCTCTCATGATCGAACACAAGAACTGGGTGTAAGGCCGGCCGATCGCCGGGAAATCGCCTCGATTGGCGACGTGCACGAACGGTCGCTGACGGTAATCGATGAAGCTCCCCATCCTGAATTTGCCGGGCCAGCCCGCCACCATGACCGGCATGCTTTCGGGCCGGTGGCTTTCGACGTCTTCTTTGCAGCAGATCTCGCTGCCCCAAAGCACCAGCGTGTTTTCGAGCATGGGCCGCCCGTTCACGTCGATCGTGGTGTCGAGCCGCTGAAGCAGATGGGCAATGCGATCGGCGATCCATTTGTTACGCAATGCCGACTCCTGGATGTTAGCGGCACTTCGTGGCCGGTGTGAGAGATCGTGAAAGTATGAGTACTCGGTCGCGAGGTCGTCGTAATCCTCGATATACATGCATGCGATTCGCGAAATGTCGCACGTAAAGGCTGCCACGATGGTGTTGTTTACGTTCTCGTAAATTTTTCTGCGCTGCTGGCCATTAGCATAAAAGCTCATGGCGGGCACCGTGCACGCGACGGGTGCCGTAATGGTCAAGCCCGCTTTGATGTCGTTGAGGTTATCCGCGTGGTCGGACAATCTCTGCGCATCCGTCGTCGAAATGCGACGGTTCTGCCTGAGCACGTTGAGTCTCTCGATCGCCTTGTCGATCAAAAACGACTTACGTGCGACTGGGTCGACCGCCGCCGGGGCGCCACTGGAAACTCCGGCGAAGACGTTGTTGAAGAAACCCGAATCGGTATTGAGGTACGGCGGATCGCTAATGACTCCGTTCACGTTCGAAAACGAGAATCCTCGGCCGGGATCATTCGAGTAGCGCATCGTACGAATGCGAGGAGCGGTCGCGTAGAAATTCGGCGATCGCTCGATGAGCCAGTCGGCCGAGGCGCCGAAGCGCGGGCGGTTGCCTTCGGAGTTTGCCGCGCCTCCCTGAGTGACCGCGCAAAGAAACGACGTGCGGCAGTGATCGACCGGGCCCGTAATGTCGAGGCCGCGCAGAATCGACATTTTACCTTTCAAAGAATTATAAGCCGTTCCGAACAGCGGCGCGACGTCACCCGCGATCGACGTCAACGGCGCCTGAAATATATTGGCCGCCACTTGAGTCGTCGTAACGGCCGGATAAAAATTGTCGGCCCATTGCCCGTTTCGATTCATGATAAAGATGACTCTCAAGGGGGCACCGGCCATCTGGCCCCTTGCGGGGACCGAATGCAGCATCGGAAGAAACAACGAAGCGCTTCCCATCGCTTTGACAAAATCTCGTCTCGAAAGATCGAATTTTTTTGCCATGGCCTACCTCTTCACTTTCTTGGCCTGAAGATAGCGATTCAAGACCTGCTTTTTGATTCCCGCCAGAATCGAGCCGCCGGCGGGGGCCAGCCCGGAGTTGGTATCGAGCACTTCGCAGGCGTCGCCGCCCGAGGCCTCGGAGCGCACGTTGTAATAGCGAAAAATCTGGCGGGACATGCAGATTGAGCCTTTGCTGCTCGACGCGATCAGATCCACGAGCTGTTCGGCGGAACCGACCGACTCACCGGAGACAAAGTCCACTTTCAGATCGTCGACTCGAAGATCGAGCGCATGCTCGGAGATCCGGGCGCCGCTCGCATCGTAGTTGACTTCGGTGGTGCGCAGACGCCCCAACGTGTCGAACGATTCCAGGGCGAACCCGATGGGGTTGATCGCGGCATGGCACGACATGCAGTTCGGCGCGCTCGTGACCGCCGTGATCCGCTGGCGATTGTTCATCGTCAAAGCCGCATTGGCATCAACGATCTGTGTTTGCGCGAGAAAGGCGTCGGGGCTTGGAGCGCCCAGCGTGTCGCACAAGATACGCTTTCGAAGCTGCACGCCACGTACGATCGGATGGGTGTAGTCCGTCCCTGAAATCAAAAAGGGAGCGCGCAGCAACAAGCCTTTGCGGCCGACAGCCATTTGCTGATCAGCCAGGCCGGGATTCGCGCTCAAGTTGTGACCGTAGATCTGCGCCAAAGGCGCGGTGCGCGCGAACGACACCCGGCTCGTAAGAAGCTCACGGTAATTGCCCCTGCGGCTGAACACGATGTAATCCACATATTCATCCAACTCGCGCTTCATCTCGGAGCGTAGGCCCGTCGTATCGACGCCCGAAACGAAGTTGGCATTGTCGGGCAAGCCCGGAATGTTCTGGGTGTTGAGCCAGAACACGAAAAACTCGCGGATCTTTTGTTGCGCCCGCGGACTGGCCAGCATGGTCGTGACTGTCGACTCCAGCACGGCTGGATCGTTCAGGCGGCCCTGGGCTGCGAGGCCGAACAAGTTGGCGTCGGGCATCGTGCTCCAGAGTTTGTAAGAGAGCCGCGACGCCACTTCGAACTGGCTGACATTGAATTCGTCGTTCGTCCCGGTCCCGTCACCGAGCTCCCAGTGATAAGAAAAATCAGGCGCGATCAACAGAGCCGAAATCAGCGCGCTGAACCGGTCACGGGCGTTCAGACCGGCGTTGTAGGCGTCGAGGGCCCACGTCTCCTCCGCGGCCGAAAGCGGACGGCGCCAGGCCTTCAAACCGAAATTCCGAATGAAGTTCTGCACGCAGGCGTTCGTCAGCGTGGCCAGCGTGCAGGAGCCGTTCGGCGTGAGAAGCGCGTTCATCCGGGCGTCGGTGGCGGTGGCCGACTGAGCCGCCGCAAACGCAATGTCCGCGATCACATCGAGATGATCTCTCGTATACCGGTTTTCGAAGCGATCGACGTCGTTCACGATCAAGTCGTCAGGAAGGCGCGACAATGGCGCGCTCAACTCGCTGAACACGGTCGCGCCGAACAAATCGGAAAGCGTGTTGGAGAGCTCGATTCGGGTCAGCCGCCGCGTATCGGTGGCGTTCGCCCCTGCGCCGGGCGTGCACGATAGCACGTCGAAACCCTGCCGGGTGTCTGCCCCGCCGCCCGAAGCCTGGTCCGAGAAATAGAGACTCGATTTCGGCGAACAGTTCAGGCCGAAGAGAAGACTGAAAGTTATGAACGCAAAGAAACCGGCGAAGAGAGAGACCCTCTTGCTCCGATACATATGGTGCCCCCACCGCTTCTGATTTTCGCCGATCGAACGAGGCCGCGCAAAATCTTTCAGGGAGAGTCTCAAAATGAGGCTACCCTTTTTCGGGTGCGTCTAGTGACCGTTCACGATGTGACTACTTGTTCAACAAAAGCAGCTCTCCCGAATATCTCATCGGGAATGGTCTCCGAGATCAAATTCGCTCGGGCCTTTTCGCGCGGGCTGCTACCCGCTGAACCGGGATCGCGAGTTTTTCGAGCGCGCCTGCGAGCTCAATGAAAAAGTCGGGACTCGACACGTTCAGACGGGCGCGCAGGCGGCCGCGCTGGTCGAACAGAAAGACATTTTGCGAGTTAACTTCGCCGTCGCCCAGCGTTTGAGTTTTCAATTTGAGCACCGTATCCGCTGCTCCCGTCAGCAGAGTCCAGCGAAACGCCGTTCGAAGTTCCATGCCTCTGGCGTAGTGACGTAGCGTTTCAGGCGAGTCA
>DASUEL010000074.1:0-2300 GCA_036275095.1 Bdellovibrionales bacterium | reverse complement strand
GTCCGCTTCGTCTCAGTGCTCGCGCCGATCTTGCCGTACTGATTTTCGAGGAAGTCCTGTGCGTAGTTTCCTTGCGGCGCCCCCGGAAGATTCTGCATATGCCGCTTGATTCGCTCTTGAAGCTCGAGATAGTCATACTCGACCGTCTCTTTCAGCACGGCATCGAAGGTACGCGGCTGACTTGCCACCATCTTCGGCGGCAGGAAATCGTCAACCGCATTCTGGCAGCTGAGCGCGCCCAATATGGCATACTTATAAGGTTTCGCTTTTTCCGAGCTCGCGATCTGGCGAACGATCGCCTCGCTATTGAGATCCTGCACGACGACATCCATCTTAATGGGCTTAATCCGCAAATTCGTGCTGTGGCGGCCCCAGCTCATCCCGTCGTGAGGAGAGTCGGCGAGCGGCAGCAGGTGCCGGTAGCGCGGGAGCTTTGCGTTTCGCTTGAACGACTCCATGCCCTTTTTTTCGAGCGGGAACAGAGTTCCCTGTTCGCTTTCAAAGAAGCCGGGCCATATGAACCACGTATCCCAATTAGGGCGCGGATGCTGGCGGTTGTGGCATGCGAGGCATTTGCCGGGATTCTTCTCCGAGAACTGCACCCGGGCGCGCTCGAACGTGACCTCACGAAACTCGAACGTCTTGGTGTCGTTATTGAACTCGATCATCTCGAGGCTTTTGTAACCCGCGTGCTTAGGATTTCCGTTGAAGGAGTAAATTGCATGCCCGTTTCGCCCCATCATCACGACACGGGGATGGCTCATCGAAGCGTCTTGTATACCGCGTGATTTATAAGACAAAACGTAGTTTGAGCGGTGAGAGACAGGAAACAATCCGAGCAGCTTGTCGAGGTCCGTGACTTTGCACTCCCGCACCACTCGCTGTAGCTTTTCAAACCCGAACGGCTCGGCGTTCGGTCCGGAGCACGTAATGTTTTGCGTGTCGATCGCGGGTGGCATTTTCGCGCCGTGCGCCTTTAGCAGCGCCGCGATCTTCTCGAGCTTGGCTTTCTTCGCTTGGGGCAGGTCCGCGGTGCCGAGCTCGTCGAGCGCGACGGAAAGCGGGTTTTCTCCTCCGAGATTCACCACGTTCGGATCGACCCGATAGTCGCGCAACAAAAGCTCGACGCTGTCTGCGGCGGCCGCGCGGACCGAGGTCAGTAGCGGAGTTCCGTTCGCCCGTGATTTGGTCTCGAGCACGGCTTTGCGCTTGTTCGCAGGCACGAGTGCCAAGAGGTCTCTCAAAAGCTTCGCGCCATCATCGGTGGCGGCGGCACTGAAGAAAATATTCTGGCCTGATTCGGTCCGTACGTAAATGTCGGCCCCAAGGCTTATGAATCGTCGCAACT
The DNA here is from genome assembly GCA_036275095.1 of Bdellovibrionales bacterium. Lineage (GTDB taxonomy): Bacteria > Bdellovibrionota > Bdellovibrionia > Bdellovibrionales > DASUEL01 > DASUEL01. The sequence continues at coordinate 952 of DASUEL010000074.1, read as the reverse complement.
CCTCGACTTCACCCCATTGAGCCAGATAGCTCAGGGCCGTCTGGCCGACCACGTTGCGCAGCTCGAGCTTCGGCTTCGGGTCGGCTGAGAGCAACAGGTCGTAAACAGGCTTGATCTTCGGCACGGGGTGACCGCTCCCCAGCGCGCCCGTGTGCGCCCGGTGAACAGCGTGCATGAGCGGCGTGATTCCGACGAAGCTTTGGGCATTCACGTCGGCCTTGCGAGCGACGAGAATCTTGAGCGCTTCAAATAAGGGCGCCTTGTCCTTATGGTCTTCAGGCAGATATGCGTGGCTGATGGTGGTCAGGAGAATGACGGACTGGCCGGACTTATCCTGCGCATTCACGTTGGCGCCCGCTTCGATCAGCTTCTTGAATTTTTCGAACTCAAAGGGTTTTCGCGGCGGCTCGCCGAGCTTTACCGAGTTGATGAGCTCGCGATCGAGCTCCGCCTGATCGGCCTTGGCTTTTGAAATTTGGGAAACGAATAAGAGCGCCAGCGCGAGAATCGAAATCGAACGTCGCATAATCCCTCCTGCGACTTCAACTAGACTAAGGCTGCGGAAGCGAGTCAACAAATCGGGCCGCTTGGAGCCCGATTGCGGTTACGGACTATTTCTTGAGCTGGTCGCGTAATGACGCCAGTGCCGCGAAAGGATTGTTGAGAGGCGGCGCTTTCGGCTTTTGCGGCGGGCGCTGCTCGCCGCCCTTTCCAGGAGGCTTCCCGCGCGGGCGCTGATCGCGCCCCGATCCGCCTTGGCCCTGGCCGCCACGTGGGGCGCCTGGAGCGCCGCCCTCGCGGGCCTGCTGTTGGGGCCGGCGTTCTTGCTGCGGGCGGCGCGGCCGCTCTTCGCCACGCTCACGCGGTTTGCGAGGCTGCCCGTCGGCCTGTTTGGCGCGACCTTCGCCGGTCTTCATGCTCAGGGAGATTTGGTTCTTCTCGAGGTTCACGC
>DASUEL010000073.1:0-2778 GCA_036275095.1 Bdellovibrionales bacterium | reverse complement strand
TTCTCGAAAACGACGCGACCGCAAGCGAGCTCGAGCGGTGGGCGGCTGGTGAGCCCTGCCTCCTCGGCGTTTCGGAGTCGACGATCTTCAAAACCAGCTACGTGCCCAACGATACGCAGTACGGCCAACAGACTCATTTCGGCCCGATCAATGCGGCCACGGGCTACGACACGTTCTACAGCGCCTCGCAAGGTGCGAACTCCGACGTGGTGATTGCAGTCATCGATACCGGCGTCGACCTCGCGCATCCCGATCTCAATCCGAATCGTTGGGTGAACTCCGACGAGATCGCGGGCAACGGAGCCGACGACGACAACAACGGCTACGTCGACGACGTAAACGGCTACAACTTCGCGAGCAACATTCCGAATCCGGCTCCGCAGACTTGGACTGATGACCCGGGCGGAGAGGTGCACGGCACCCACGTAGCCGGGCTCGCCGCGGGCGTCGCCGATAACTCGGTCGGAATCGCAGGCATCATGGGTAAGCGCGCGAAGATCATGGCACTCAATATTTTCGGCACGAGCTCCGGCGCCGTGGTCGACGATCTCGACAATGCGATCTATTACGCGGCCGAAAACGGCGCGAAAGTCATCAACATGAGCTTGGGTGCCTGCACGGATTCGCCTAGCACGGAGACGGCCGTGAGCTTCGCGATTTCGCGAGGCGTGACGGTCGTTACCGCCGCCGGCAACAACAATCGCGAGCTCACGGATAATCCGGGTGCCGCTGTTGCCTGCGACGGCTCACAGGGCCGCGTGTTCATCACGCCCGGTTCCTACTCGAATCGTTTCGCCGGAATCATCACGGTCGGCTCCACCAACGTAGCCAACGGCGCACGCAGCGGCTTCTCGAATTTCAGCACCACATTGGTCGACATTGCGGCTCCGGGCTCTGACACGAACACGACCGGCGGCCTTCTTTCGACTCTGCCCGGAAACACGTACGGCCGCCTTCAAGGCACGTCGATGGCCTCACCGGTCGCGGCGGGCGCCGCCGCGCTCGCGATCAGCCTCGCGAAAACTCGTTACGGGCGCGATATCAGCCCGGCTCAAGTCGAAGACGTGCTGGTCCGAGCGGCCGCGGTTCGAGGCAATCTTTCGGCCGTCTTTAAGGGCGGTAAGGCGCTTGACCTCGCGGGTCTCGCCCAGCAGGTCCTCGCGACCGACTTCTCTTCGGGCGGTGGTGGCTGCCCGTAAATTCAATTCGTTGAAATGAGCTGGCTGCGAATGATCGCGGACAGCTTTGCCGAGGTTCCCTTCGGGATTCGAATGAGGTGAGAGCTTACGGTCGGAGGCACGAAGCCTTTGAGGAGCTCCGGATTCAAGTCTTTCATCGTGTCGCGCGGTACATCGAGCTGATCCGCGATGACGTGCAGGTGGGTGCCCCCCGCGACTCGGAACAGCTCCGATTCCACGGGTTTCAGCAGCGAGATTCCCCGGAAGCCGTAAAGGCTCGGAGCCTTCGCGATCAACATCGCGGCAATCAGTTTCGGAATGTAATCTTTGGTTTCGTAGTGAAAGCCGCCCTGCTTCGCGATCGTCCAGAAATTCTTCGTTCCGTGCTTTTGTACGAGTCTCGCGATTCGGCTCTCTCCAGTATTGTAACCCGCCGCCGCGAGATACCAGCTTCCGAAAAGGCGATGCAGATACCGCAAGTACTTCGCGGCGGCTTTGGTGCTCTTATCGAAATCGCGGCGCTCGTCGAGCCACCAATTGATCTGTAATCCATACCTTTGACCGGTATCGGCGATGAACTGCCATGGCCCGACCGCGTTCGCATGGCTCACGGCTGTCGGAGAGAAGCCGCTTTCGATCATCGCCACGTAGGCGAGGTCGAGCGGCAGACCCTCTTTGGCGAGTGTACGCTGAATCGCCGGCATGAATCGGCCCGAGCGCTTGAGCCACGTCGTGAAGACCTGGCGGCCTGGGCCTTGAAAATGTTTGATCCAGGCTTTGACCTCGCGGTTGTAGTCAACCGGTAGATCGAACGTAAGAGGCGAGTTGAGTTTGAGCGTGCTGGGCTGCGGAGCTGCCAACGACTCACTGATCCACATGAAGCTCGTAAGCAGAACGGCAAAGATCATTCTCCTGATTATTCTCGAGAAAGTTCGCGGCGTAAAGGCGAGTTTCTCCGCCGGCACTCGTGCGCGAGGCGAGCGGAATTGACGGCTTCGTCAGATTTATGACGCTCAACGAGCTTGACTGAAGTCGGTGTGCGCATACCGGCCGGGAGCCGTGAGGCGCGCACGTCGCAGATGAGCGCGAGAAGCTAGCCGTTGGTCGAGTCCTGTATCAGGGTGGAACACGCCTTGCTTTCTCATCGGTGAGAGGGTCCCTCACGCCTGAACCTTCGGAGAGGAGCACGTGAGTACGAAAGGTGTTTTCACCGCGGTCAGTGGTGCGATGGCGCAAAGCGCGCGCATGGATACCATTGCCAACAACATCGCGAACGTCAACACGCCGGCTTTCAAGAAAGATGGCCAGTTGTTTCGCGAGTACCTCACTTCTTACGAGAAGCAATCCGACGTGATCGAAGCTCCGCGCGATCCGGCGACGATCGAAAGCTTCTACAACATGCAAGGCGGCGACAAGAGCTACGCCGATAACATCGGGACTTACACTGACTACACTCAAGGAAGCCTGAAGCAAACGGGCAACCCGCTCGATCTCGCCCTTGAAGGAAAGGGTTTCTTCGAAGTTCTCACGCCACAGGGGATTCGTTATACCCGCAACGGCACCTTTCACCAAGATGCCGAAGGCCGTGTCGTGACCAAAG
>DASUEL010000072.1:0-5745 GCA_036275095.1 Bdellovibrionales bacterium | reverse complement strand
AAAACGGCGGAAAGAAGGTGGTTGGACAAGTCCTCGAAATCACCTGGCGCTCGACGGTTCTGCTGGCGTTCACCGACGAGCTCATTACGATTCCGAACCGGGTGATGTCCCAGGCGCAGGTCTCGAACTTTTCGCCGAACGGCCGCCCCATCGTGCGAAGCCTCTCGTTTCGCGTGCCATATGGAACCGACACCGAGCTGGCCAAACAGTTGCTCATGAGAGCCACCGAGGGCGTCACGCAGGTATTGCGCCTGCCCGAGCCGCTGGTTCTCATCTCCGACGCGACCGACTCTTGGATCACGCTCAAGCTGGTTTATTACATTCATAATTACGGCGGCCAGTACACGGTCGCCGACGAGTTATATAAACGCGTATTCGCCTTATTCGCTGAAAAGAATTTGAGCTTCGCGCCCACCCGGATCGCCGTCGAGACCCGCGAGGCCTCATGACGCGAGGGCGAGCGGCGTTCATCCGCCTCATTCTGCTGCTTTTCATCCTGGAGGCCTCCTATGTGGCCGCCGGGAATTACTTCATCCGCAGCGACATGCTCGTCGACATACTCAACAAAAACACGAATAAGACGTTCATCGGCTATGAGGAAGCCTGGACCCTGCTTCCGGGGCTTGCGCACGTCAAAGGCTTCACCCTTCGAAACCAGGATAAGAACGTTCAGTGGCGATTCACGATTGAGCGCGCGACAGTTTCGATCAACTTGCTGTGGCTCCCGTTTCGCCGTCTGAATATCACCAAGCTGAATGCCGAAGGAGTTCGCTTTCACCTTCGCACTCAAAAGGCGATCGAGGCCGAAAAGCCCGGTTTGCCCGACATTCCCGGGTTTACCGGCGACATTCCCGAGCCTTCAAAGACGGATCCGTCGAAACGTTTTCGATTCGTGATCAACAACATCACGATCTCGCAGCTTTCCGAGATCTGGGTCGAGGATTACCGGTTCAATGGGCGTGCCGAAGCTGCCGGCTCGTTTTACGTTTGGCCGAAGCGTGAATTCGACGTAAAAGGCGCCGAGATCAGATTCATCGATGGACAGGTTCTGGTGCTCGGCCAACCGGTTGCCGAAACGCTCAAAGGCTCCATCAAGACCGTGATCGGAATGTTTCCGACCGAAACGAAGAAGGGCCCCGAAGTTCTCGATTACGTGGGCGGCTCGATCAATCTCTCGGGCAGGCTCGGCCGCGCCGACTTTTTGAACGTCTATCTGAGCAAGCTCGACTGGGTTCGCTTCGACGAAGTGGCGGGATCGTTCGCGGCCGACATGAAAGTCGAGAACGGGGTCTTTTCTCATCCGAGTCTGTTCGCGCTCGAGGCTGAAAACGTCGAAACGAAGCTCGCCGGACTTAAAGCTCGGGGAAGCGGGCGCTTGATCTGGAAGCGCACAGGAGCCGACGACCCAGCCATCATGACTCTAGATCTCGGGCGTTACGAGTTCATCGACACCGAAACCGCGCACCTCGTGATGACTGGAACGGGCCTCCAGCTCAGGGTCACGAGCGGCGTCGCGCAGCTTCGAAACATCTGGAACGACGTGCACCTGGCGCTCGAGCTTCCGCCCACCGAGGTCCATGAGCTGACGTACTTCAATAAATTCATTCCGGCCTACTCTCAAATAGCGATTGAAAGCGGCAAGGCCAGCATAAAAGGGACGCTCTATGTGAACAACCGCGGAGCCGCGGCACCCGGGCTCTTTCAAGTCTTGGCGAACGATGCCGTGGTGAGCGTCGGTCCCAACCGGCTTCGCGGAGACATAACTCTCAACGGTCGGGTGAAAGACAGCGGCGAGGGCGACGAGATCTACGAACTGAGCGAAACCGAGCTCGCACTCGAAAAAGTGCTCGTCGCGGGCGACGACACCGACTACGTAACGGCGCGCTTTCCCTGGTCGGGGCGCGTGCTCATCGAAGAGGGCCGTCTCAATCTCAAGAGCGACGAGATTTTCTCGGGCAAAGCCTCGCTCGCGCTCCTCGATCTGCGGCCGCTGCTCGAAGTCTACTCGGTACGCAATCGTATGGCGCCTTGGGTCCGCTCCCTATTACGCATGCGAAACGTGAAGGCCGAGGCGAACCTCGCGATCGGGCGCAAGCGGACGAGCCTGACGAATCTGAATTTGGTGAGCCAGGGGCTTGATTTGAAAGGCTGGTATCAGACCAGCGAAAATCAGCGGGCGGGCGCGATCTTGGCCGACTTAGGTTTAATGAATGTCGGTTTGGACGTTCAGAATCAAGAGACACGCGTCGTCTTCAGCAATGCCAATGAATGGTTTGAGGGGCGCAAGGCGCCCCCCGAAAACTGAAACGTTTTTCGGTTAATCTCGATCTTCGCCAACGGCCGTGCCGCCGACTTCGCCGCAATACGCAATGGCATTAGCCACGCCGTCTTTTTGGAACATCAGCTTTCCCGAGCTGAAACGACGAGCAAACGCGACCTTGGCTCGTTCGCTGGTAAACCGGAGGGCGATGCCGCACTGGGGCGGGCGAGCAACAGTCGGATGCGGCAGTTGGAGAACCCTGTTGATCCACTGCGGGCTGCAGTTCGTAATGCCGACCGAACGCACTCCAAGTTTGTTGATCAGCTTCGGGGCGAGCTCCTGATGTGCCATCCGGGCATATTCGAGGCGGGCCGGGTTGTTGCAGGCACTGATCTGGGTCCACTGTCCCCATGCTGCGGGCGCGGCAGCGAGTACGAATGCCCATGCGGTGAGAATATGTTTCACAAAAGCTCTCCTATTTTCGTCTATCGGCGATCCTCATGGCGTGCGGTGCAACCTCCATACCTTTATTCCGCGCTCTCAGGGCGGCCTTGACTCCGCTTGCCAGGTCGTTAGAACTAGCCATCTAACAGTGAGGTTTTCCATGAACGTCTTAATGACCGCGGCCTTCGCCGTACTCGTCGCATTTGCACCTGTTCTTCATGCCCAGGAGGCGGCCGAAACCCCGCTCCAAAAAATCGAAAAGCAGCTACAAACCGAGGGCCTGACCGGCTTGGTTCACGGCGCCGATCATGACCGCGGCCTTTATGTGTTCGCGTACCATCTGCCCGGCGACTTCTTCGCGCGCTACAACCTTTCACTCACGACGAAAAGCGTGGAGCTGAAAAAACTCCTCCGCACGCTCGGCCGCAACGACCGCATTTTCGTAAAAGGAAAATTCGGCGGGCAAGAAACACCCCAGCCGCACATCGTGGCCACCGAGATTCAGGTGCTCAAGAAAAACGACAATGCCCTCGAGGCTCCGGCCGGAAGCTGGCAAAAAGAAGTCAAACTTCCCGAAGGGCTCGCGAACCTGACTGAAATCGTCGTTCAAGTTCACGCCATCGCGGGCGAGGGCCAGGTGCTCGTGATCGAGTATCGTGACGCGATCATACCGGTCGTCGTTGCGCCCGCGCAGGCACGCTGGACGCGCGATCTATATCGCGGCGACGTGATTCGCATTCGTTTCGAAATTCAGGAGTCGCCCGGCCGCCCCACGCATCTCGTGATGAAGCCGATGTCGGAGCAGAAGCCGTTCGACATGCTTCAGCGGCTCGTCGAGCGCCACAACAAAGTCATGACGATCACCGGCCGCCTCGTGCTGTTCCCGAAGAGCCCGACGATTTCGCGCGATATCTGGGCCGTCGAAGAGCAGCTCGCCGAAGGCCTCACGCGCTACCTGACGCTCGTGAACTTTACCGAAACGAACGGTCAGCTCGAAGAGTGGGACAAAATCGACAAGAAGCTTCGCGCCCTGTGGAACGAGCACAAGAGCTCCGTATTCGAAGGCCGCAACAAGTACATCAATCTCGCGGTTACGATCAAAGCCACGGGTACGGTGACCGTGTTCGACGCCAATCAGGCGAACGCGCAGATCCATTTGACGGCCGATAAGCTGATTGCCGGCGATCGGTAAGGATCGGCTCTCAGCTCTCGGGCCTCAGGGGTCGGGAGAGTGAGGGGCAAGGTTTGGAAAGCCTCGGAGATCATCCGGGGCTTTTTTTATTTTTTGGCGGGTTTCATGGCTTCGTTGCGGAAGTTTAGGCCGAAGCGGCGGCCGACTTCGGGCCAGGCGTCGAGCATCGCGATGAGGATGGCGACGATGATCGGGCCGATGAAGACGCCGAGCAGGCCGAACATTTTGATGCCGGCGAAGATCGCAACCAGGCTGACCAGCGGGTGCATCGAGCTGCGGCCCTGCAAGACGATCGGGCGAATGAAATTGTCGGCAACGCTCGCGAGCAGGCCGATGACGACCATGATCACGGCTTTCGCGATCGAGCCCTGAAAATAAAGATAGATCGCGCCCAGCGCCCAAACGGGTGTGCAGCCGATCATCGGAATCCACGCGAAAATGAAAGTCGCGCCGCCCGCCAGAAAGACGTTCGGAACGCCCAAAACGGCGTAGCCGATCATCATGATGACCGCTTGGCCGCTTGCGGCCGCGAGCGTGGCCCAGATCACCGAGACCGCGGTGTCTTTGAATGAGTCTCGCAAGCTATGGCGCACCTCGCGCTCGAGCGGAATCTTGTCGCTCAGCCAGTTCCGCAGGCGGGGCCCGTCGACGAGGGCAAAGTAGCAGGTGAGCGAAGCGAGAACCAGTTGCAGAAGAAAATTGGGAATTTGAGCGGCGAACTTCAACACTAGGCCGCTCGCCGCCTGGGCTGAGTTCTTAAGGCCTGAGCGCACTTGGGCTTCGAAAGCCGCGGGGTCTTCGATGATCGTGTCGATCGGCCCCCACTCGCCGATTCTGTGAATGATCGACTGAAACGAAAACTCGGGATTGTCGGCCACGCTCGACCCGAGCGCCACGCCTTGTTTCACGGCGCGAATGCTGAACACCGTCAGCGGGCCGATCACCAGGAACACGATCGCCAGAGTCGTCAATAGGGCCGCCCACGACGGCTTGAGCTTCCAAGACCTGATTATGCGATCGAAGATAGGGCGGAACATCAGGGAGAGAATGATGCCCATCAAAATCGACGTGAAGTAGGGGAGAAACATCCACGCGTTGAACGCGGTCACGAGCAGAAGAAGGCCTATGAACGTGATGAGGGACGTGCGGCCCTTCTTCTCTTCAGACATTCGGTCAGACCCTCAGTAGCCAGTCGCCCGGCGCCGGAGCGGCTCCGCGCTGGATCGCTTTCAATAGCTCGCTGATCTTCGTGGCGACCGGGAACTGCGCGGGAAGCTTCAGAGATTGCGGGGCCGACTGCTGCAAGCTTTCTTGATAAACGATTTCACCCAGCGGTGAGACCACGGCCGCGGTTCCGCATGCGAACGCTTCGGTCACGGCGCCGGACTCGATCCCGGCTTTCAGCTCCGAGAACGAGATTTTCTCTTCGCGCGCTTCGAGCTTCAATTGAGGCGCGATCTCGAGAATCGAACGGCGGGTGACGCCATTGAGAATCGCGCCGTTGAGCGACGGCGTGATCAGGCGCCCGTTGCGAACCATGAAAAAGTTCATGCCGCCGAGCTCGTCGATGTAGTCGTGCTTGAGGGCATCGAGATACAGGACTTGGTCGCAGCCGAGCTTTTCGGCCTGAGCTTGCGGCCACAGGCTCGCCGCGTAATTGGCCGCGGTCTTGGCTTCGCCGAGGCCGCCCGGAAACGCGCGCACGAACTCGCGATTCACGAGGACTTTGGCGCCTTTCATCGCGCCACCCGGGAAATAGCTGCCGGCGATCAGGCCGAGAATGTAGAAGTCATAGACCTTGGAGCGATCGACCTTCACTTTTTTGTCGGCGGCGAACATCAGCGGGCGC
>DASUEL010000071.1:0-5425 GCA_036275095.1 Bdellovibrionales bacterium | reverse complement strand
CGCTCGAGCACGCTGATCAAAAACGTGTTTAGAAGCCCCAAGAGCCCAACGAGGAGTGCCGCGGCCTCGATCGCTTTCGTGTACGCGAAGCCGTTGTCGATGTCGCTCAAGAGCGACTGGCGGAGCTCGGCGTTCGAGACCGTCACGAGATTGCGGCGCGCCCCGAAGCGGCGGTCGATTTCTTTGCGAACGTCTTCGACGTTGAAGCCGGGCTGAACCATCAAGCCGAACCCTGTCACCAAGGTGTCGTTCCAATATGATTTGTAACGGTCGCGGCTCACGTAGATCACGCCCTCAGGCGACGCGTAATCGACGAGCACGCCCACGACGCGAAATCCGTGAAGACCCGTCGGCGTCGCGAGCTCGAGGGAGTCACCGGTTTTGAGGCCAGTGCGCTGGCTCATGTTCTGCGAGATCATGACCGTGTTGTCGCGGGCGTGAAAGAGCTCGCGGGCGGCCTCGACGCGCGGGCGGTCCTGCACGTCGATCATCGCGTACTCCTGCTCGGGCGTCGGCTCGTCGAGCGCTTTCAGCGTCAACCGCTTCCCGGCGTGCTGGACGTGAATGACGCGAAAGCCGTACGCGCCCTCGCGTGTTCCGGGGCGCACGCCCGGAACCGTCGCAAGCTCTTTACCGATGTCTTCCGAGATCGGCTGAACCTGATACGTCGAGATCTTGCCGAACGAAGAGACCATAATGTCGGTTTTGAGCGCGCGGTCGAACCAGCTCATGATTGAGGTCTTGAAGCTTGCGTTCAGCGTGGCGATGATGGTGACCAAAATCAATCCGACCATGAGGCTGACGACGTTGCTTCCGGTGCGGCGGGGATTTCGAAGCAAATTGTCTTTGGCGAGCCTGGTCACGGTTCCGCCCATCTTGACGAATAGCGGCCTAAACAAAAGCAGAAGTCCCGCGACTAGAGCGGGCCCGACGAGCGCGGGCCCAACCATCGAGCTCCCCTGATTGAGAACCTCGTGCACGACGTTGTTCACGCCCCAGTTTTCAAGCGACGAAATCGTAAAATAAATGAGGAGCGCGATTCCGAAGTACAATGGCGCGCCGAAATGCGAGCTCGACTCCACCGACGCGTTTTTCTTCATCGCCTCGAGCGGGTGCACGCGTGTCGCCTTGAGCGAGGGCCAAAGCGCCGCGAAGAACGCGGCCGCGCAGCCCAAGGCGAGGCCTTTCAGAATCTCGGGCGTACCGAAGACCAGCGCCGACGGCTTGATTTGTGTCATATATTGAGTCGACACCGATTCGCTTACGATGCCGATCAAAAGCTGCGCGAGCAAAGCGCCGCCCCAAACGCCGAGTGCCGAGCCGATGAATCCCATGACCACGGCCTCGCTCAGAAACAGCGCGAGAATGCCGCGCCGGGTGCTGCCGAGCGCGCGTAGGGTCCCGATTTCGCGGCGGCGCTCCGCGACCGAAATCGAAACAGAATTCGTAACGAGAAAGAGGCCAACCAGAAGAGCCAGCGTGCTGAAGAACGAAAGCATCGACTGATAGGACTTCACCAGCCGTTCCATATTTTCGGTTTGCCCGGTCGGCGCGTCGATCGTGTAACCGGGCCCAAGCTTCTTCACGAGCTCGGCCTGCACCCGCGCGGGCGAGGCCCCGTCTTTTAATATGAGATCGACGCGATCGAGCTTGGCCTCTTTGCCGAACGTCATGCGTGCGCCGTCGATGTCCATGATCGCGAGCATCCCGCCGTACGCTTTGGCCGGGCCTTCGGGAGTGAGCAGGCCGCGCACGGTCATCGTGCGCTTTCCGAGCGCGGTTCCGATATCGAACTTGGAGTCCATCTTGAGGCCATGGGCCTGAGCGAACGCATGGGTGACGATGATACTGTCGGGCTGATTCAAAAACACGAGCGGGTCGTCGATCACCTGTTCATCGGTTGTTTTGTAATCCCGCACGCCTTGCTCTTTGAGCAGATCCACGCCCAAGACGACGAGCGTTTCGCTCCCGCCGTCGGGTGTCGCGATATAGGCATGGGTCTCGACCATGGGGACGGCGCGCTTTACGCCGGCAACCGCTTCGATCTCCTCGAGCCGGCTTTCGTGAAAACCGGCCTGGCCCGCCGACACGGTCAGCTGCGCCTTGCCGGCCATGGCTTCGATGCTCTCTTTGAACGAGGCCAGCGTTGAGTGATTGATGATTTGAATGGCCACGAAGAGCGCCACGCCGAAACAGATTCCGAGCGTGGTCAGAACGGTGCGGCCGGGTTTGCTGGTGAGATGTCTGAGGCCTACGTACTGAAAGAGATTACGCACTCGGTGTGTCTCCCCACGCGTGGGTTTCGCCAGGCGGAGGAGCTAAAACCGAGCCAGCGCCCGAGAGCGCGGCTGTTACAGGGATCGTGACTTTGACCGGAGCTTTGCGGGCCGAGAGCGTGTCGGACTCGACGAGACCGTCTTTCATGCGAATGAGCCGGTCGCCGTAGGACGCGGCATTTTGGTCGTGTGTCACCATGACGATCGTTTGGCTTCGTTCGTGTGAAAGCTTTTGCAGCAGCTCGAGCACCATCGCTCCGGTTTTGCTGTCCAAATTACCCGTGGGTTCGTCAGCCAGGATCAACAGTGGATCCGTGACGAGGGCCCGCGCTATCGCCACCCGCTGCATCTCTCCGCCTGAGAGCTGGTCGGGTTTGTGATCGAGGCGTTTCTCGAGGCCCATCATGGCCAGGAGCTCGGTCGCCTTGGGCTCGATTTCTTTGAGCTTGGCGCCGTCGAGAAGAAGTGGAAGTGCCACGTTCTCTAATGCCGTCAACGTCGGAAGAAGATTGAAAAACTGGAAAATGAATCCCAGCCGACGGCGGCGAAACGCGGAGAGCTCGTCATCCGAAAATCCCAAAGGCTCGGTCCCGTCGATTCGTACCACGCCTGAGCTTGGCCGATCGAGGCCCCCGAGCATGTGCAATAACGTGCTCTTGCCCGAGCCGCTCGGACCCATGATCGAGGTGAATTGACCGCGTTCGATGTGGAAGGTGACGCCCTTGAGGGCCTCAACAGATTGACGTCCGCGTGAGTATGTCTTTTTTAAGTTCTCTACCGTGAGAAACATCTAGACTAAAGTCGCATACAAACTCCGATGACACAAGTGCACAAAAACGCGCGCCCGGAAAAACCATGTTTTGACCCGATGAATCATTCCTTCGGCCCGGCCGTACTCACGGGAAATTTTGTTACGAATTCGATACGCTAAAGCCGTTGCGGGAGCGCTCGTTTCATTCTATTGAATCGCGTGCGTTTATTTTTCTCACGCCTGAGGTGATGAATGAAGATTCTGGTCACGGGAGCTGCCGGCTACATCGGCAGCCACGCGGTAAAACGGCTGCTCGCGATGAACCACGAGGTCGTTGCACTCGATAATCTCTGCCACGGACACAGGCAAGCGGTCGATGCACGCGCAAAATTCGTCGAGCTCGACGTCGCGGATCGCGAAAGCCTCACGCGATTGTTGCGTGACGAGCGCATCGAGGCCGTCATGCATTTCGCGGCCTTCATCGAAGTCGCCGAAAGCGTCGCCAACCCAGGCAAATATTATTTCAACAACTTCGCAAACGGCCTCACGTTGCTCGAGGCGATGAAAACGGCGGGCGTCTCGCAGCTCGTCTTCTCGTCGACGGCCGCCGTGTACGGCAATCCCGAGCGCACGCCGATTCCCGAAGATCACCCGCGAAACCCGATCAACCCGTACGGCCGCTCCAAAATGATGATGGAGATGGCCATCGAAGATTTCACGAAAGCGCACGGGCTTGCGGCCGTCGTCCTCCGCTATTTCAACGTGGCCGGCGCCTCGAGCGACGGCTCCATCGGCGAGGCCCACGAACCCGAAAGCCACCTCATTCCGCGGATTCTCGCGGCCGCGCAAGGCGACTCGCCGTCAGCCGGAATCTTCGGCACCGACTACCCCACTCGCGACGGGACTTGTATTCGCGATTACATTCACGTCGAGGATCTCGCGAGCGCCCATGAGCGCGCACTGCACCTGATGAAGCCCGGCCAGCTGCTGGTCTTCAATCTCGGCAGCGAAAACGGCTTCACGGTGAAAGAAGTCATCGAGGCATGCAAGAGCGTGACCGGCAAAAGCTTCGACGTTCAGGTGCAGGGCCGCAGGCCCGGTGACCCGGCGATACTCGTCGCTTCGAACGCGGCAGCGAAGAGCCGCCTCGGCTGGACACTCAAATACCCTGAGCTCAAGACGATCGTTCAGCATGCGTGGGCGTGGCAACAAAATGGCTTGCGCCGCTGGCTCGGCAAAACCTGATCTCAGCGCTCGTGAAGATCGAGCGCGAGGCAGGGGCGCCCTCGCTCAAACGTCACCTTCAGGCGCGCTTTGAAGAGGCAGCGATAAAACTCCCAAAGCTTATAGCGCTCCGGCCAATGTTTATAGTCATTCTCGGGCAGCACAGCTTTGTGGACGCCGTGAAACATCATCTCCCATGAGCCCTCAGGCGTCTGGTAGAAAACCGGCCGTCCCGTCCACGACAAATGAAACTGTTCGCGCACGTCGTGTCCAAGATCGGCGAGATCCGCACCGTCGCTCGTGAGCGCGGGCTCGTACGGCCCGAGAATCTCGCGGCTCCAGGCCCAGTTGAGCGCGTATTTGTCGGTCGGAAAGTCGCCGCTGCTGAAGCCGAGCACGTAAAACTCTTCACCGCCCGCGGACATGCGAACGGGCCGCGGGCCTTCGACGAGCGTTCCGCCGATCGTTCTGCGCGTCGAGGGCCAAGGCGGGTCGCCGGCTCCGAGAATTTTGACTTCGGCTCCCGCACGCTCGAGCGAATAGAGCCTGCGTGCGAAAAGCTCGGTCACGCGCGGGCCGCGCTCCCGGTCACCTTCGGTCACGCGCTCGTAAAATAGATAGGCGGGATCCTCAGACGCGAAGTCAAACTCGCCCGTGAGCTCGCACCCTCGCTGGTAAAGGTTGCCGCCGTAACAGTGACCGACCCAGCCCGAATGCGGATCGCCGAAGAGCGGCCGCTGATGGCGCGTCCAAACGCCGTCATGGCACTCGAACGCGAACAGCCTCCGCGTGACGTTGTCGTGCGGCCAGCGCGCACGGGCCCGGCCACCCGTCGGCGACATGGAGCCCGCGATGAGAATCTCGCGGGTGCTCGTCTTGTAGCGAATGCGCGCCTTGAGCACGTCCCACGGATGCCCGTAGACATTCGACATCATCGCGCCAGCGGGATAGCGCAGGTCGAGGTCGACCAGCTCGAACGGCCCGCCCCGCGCGAACACGTCCCAGTTTTGAAAACGAATGTAATGAAGAGCGCTGCCGTAAACCTCAACGCTTCCGTCGGCCGCGACAAATGGTGGCGACGGATCCGGTAGCTCTGGCCGCGTATGTACGGTTTGCCCCTTTTGAAGGTGGGTGCCTGTCAGCTGAACGAGACCGGGCGCGAGCCTGCGGCCGG
>DASUEL010000070.1:0-4134 GCA_036275095.1 Bdellovibrionales bacterium | reverse complement strand
CGGCCGCGATCGCGGCTGACAAGGCTGAAGAGCCCAGCGGCGAGAGGCCAGCTGAAAAGACCGGCGAAAATGCGATCGATAAGACGCCCGAGGACGGCCAGCGCACCGATAACGCGAGCTCTTCGGCTCTCAGAGTGACGCCTCACCTCGATTTTTATTACTCTTGGAATTTCAATGAGCCGTTCCCACCGACCGCGATGAATTCGACGACTGTCAGCACGGCGACCATGCCGCTCGCGAACTCCCCCCTGCGCACCTATGACGGGTACCATAATCAGTTCTCGCTCGCGCTGGCCGAAATCACGGTCGAAAAGTCCTTCGGCTCGACCTCGCTCCTCGCTGATTTCGATTTCGGCCACACGGCCGATTTCAATGCGCGGGTGGGCCGGGGCCCTTCTCGCATCATCGATCCCACCCGCCATGTCGATGAGTCGAGCAAACACATCGGGCAGGCGCTCGTCCGCTGGGCGCCGCCCGGCACTCCGGGGCTGGAATTTGAAGCAGGCAAGATGCTCACGCACATGGGAATCGAGACCTACAAGGCGCGCGACAACTGGCACTACTCGCGCGGGCTCATTTACGGGTTCGGTCTCCCCAAATGGCACACCGGAATTCGCGCGGGCTACGCGCCCGATCCGTCTTGGTCGGCGCTGCTCGCGCTCTACAACGGCTGGGACGAGTTTTTCGACGCGAACGCAGCCAAAACTTTGGGCGCGAAGCTGACCTGGAACCCGGCCGACAATTTCAGAGTCGGCTATGCGTTTATCGGCGGCGCCGAACAAGACAACGAGAGCATGAACCAGCGCCACGTGCATGAGCTCAACATCGTCTGGCGCGACCCGACCGGTTTTGCCTTGGCCCTGGATTCAATTTATGGCTTCGAACAAAACGTCGCGGTGAGCGGCATGAACCGCGACCTCGTCACCTGGTCGGGCTGGGCGCTCCACGGCGAATGGCGGCTGAGCGACTGGTATCACGTCAACCCGCGCCTGGAGTGGTACAACGACAATCACGGCGCGACCCTCGGAAACGGCGAACAAAAAGTTTGGTCGGCGACGATCACTGAAGTTTATCGTTTCGCCGACGGCATTCATCCCCGCGTCGAGCTCCGCTACGACAAGACTTCGGCCGACGGAACGCTCAGCCGCAAAGGTGCGGCCGTCACCGACCAAGTCACCTTCACGCTCGCGCTGGTCTATGCGCCCGGCACCTTCTGACCGATTGTGAAGGACCTTTAAACTTGAATTCCCGCGCCGATCACAGCTAAATTCACCCGATACGCTCGTGTGGCGAAACCGGTAGACGCACAGGACTTAAAATCCTGGGGTCCGAAAGGACCGTGCCAGTTCAAGTCTGGCCACGAGCACCACCTCGACGCCGAAGTGTGCTCATAAAAGCTTTCGCCATCTTCGAGGTGGCCTTTGACCCCAACGCTTGGGCGTTGGGGCCCGGCTCGCTTTGCTCGCCTCTCGACGCGTGAGGTGTGCTCATAAAAGCTTTCGCCATCTTCGATGGTGGCCGTCTTTTCAGGCGCTTGGGTTCGATCGAGATTTTGAATCTCTTTGTCGTTGAACCTCTGACACTGGCGGGCTTTTTACTGCCGGGCTCAGGCAATCGCGCAATTGAAAGCACTCCTTGCTTTACTTTTGATTTGGGGGCCGGTACCTCATGGCTTCATTCCAAGGGGAGGCGGTTCATATGTGCGGTCGGCTCATTGCGTGTTCTTTGTTGGTCTTGACGGCGTTTGTGACGATCGCGTGCAGCAAGCGGGAGTCAAAGCCGCTCATGCCCGGTCTTTCGGGCTCGGCGGAGCAGACGCTGCTCGTGCTCCCCGGCGCACAGCGCGCACAGCTCGCCTCGCAGGCCGCGGCGCTCGGCCTCGCGGTTTCCGGCGAAACGGTTCTGATCATTGAGGGCCCGGCGGATCAGCTGGCCCGGCTCGAAGCCCGAGGCGAGCTTCCCGTCGCGCTCGATGGGACGTAACGCGCGCCCCGCCCATCTGACGCACTGAACGTTTCTGAAAAGCCTCTGTTCATTGCCAAAAAAGAATTCGGCGTCGTCGAATATCTGAAGAAAAATCCCGCGCACGACGGCCGCGGCGTCATTGTCGGCGTGCTCGATGACGGTATCGCGCCCGGGCAGTCCGGTTTCAAGACGACCACCGACGGCAAACGCAAATTGCTCGCGGTCGGCAGCAGCTCCTCGATGTTGCGCAAAAAACTCGCGGCCGCCGAAGCGACAGGCGACGCCTTTCTCCAGTCCGCGGGCCCATACGCCCGGGCATGGACAGGCGAGCTCACTGAGACGCCGGCGACCAGCGCGTGGGGCATCGAAAACGGCGGCGATCTCAACCGCGACGGAAAGATGGAGAGTTTCAAGCTGGCTGTCCTCCAGAAAGAAAACCAGGACTCAAACGATGCCGGCAGTGAGCTCAAAATCTGCGTTGACCTCGATCGCAACGGCACCGCCAGCTCCAGCGAGTGCGTGCGGCCGTTCGCTGCCACCGGCGAGTACACGCATTGGAGCGCGGAAAAACGCCTCGCCCTCACGGCCGAATTCGATCCCGCTTCAGGCGAACTTGTACTGACCGAAGGCGAAGATCTTCCCGACTCGCACGCCGAAGGCGTTGGCTCCGTGCTCGCGGGCCACAATATCGGCGGGCTCTTCGACGGTGTCGCCCCCGGCGCGCAGATCGTCTCCTACGATCTCGCGGCGACCTCTTCGAACCCCTATGAGGTCGACTACGCGGCCGGAGACTTTCTCAAAGGACTCGAGTGGCTCGCCTCACGCGGAGCCAAGATCGTGAATTTCAGCGCGTACACCTATACGGCCGATCCGAAAATGCAGACGTTCTTGCGCGCGGCTTTGACCGAGCTGACTAAGAAATACAATTTCATGATCATGGTCGCCGCCGGCAATGAAGGTCCCGGCATGCACTCCGACTATGAACGCACGGCTTACCCCGACGCCGCCCTGCTCGTTGGCGCGTTCATTAGCCGCGACCTCGATGCGCTCGTGCACGGTGTATCGGGTCTCCCCGACCCCGGCCGTGTCATGCACTACTCGTCGATCGGACCCGGTTTTGACGGCGGGCAAACCGTCGACATTATTTCGCCACTCGCTTCACTCACGCACTCGAGCCCCAGCCTCGGCTTCCGCGCGTTCGGTGGCACGAGCTCCGCGTCTCCCGCCGCCGCCGGTGTCGCCACGATCATGGCTTCGGCGATCGCCGCCGAGGGCCTGCCGTTCGAAGCCACGACGCTGGCCCACGCGCTTCGCCTCGGCGCGAAGCCTCTCCCGGGAGTGCCCTACGTCATTCAAGGAATGGGCCTTCCTAAAGTCGAAGCGGCCCTCGCGCATTATCGCCGGCTCATCAAAGGCACGGGCTTTCTCAATGCCGCGTCGAAGATCAACGACAAAACCGGCGCCGACGGCTCGCCGCTGGTCGGGCTGACACTCTTGAAGTCGGAGCTGACCTCGCAAAACGAGTACTCCGTCACGCTGCAAGGAACCGCCTCGCCGCAAATCGGCCCCGACGGCGTAAAGGAGCTGCTCAAGCCGATCACGCTTCACTACTCGCACCCTTGGCTTTCGGGCGTCAGCGAGCTTTGGCTCTCCGAAGGACCGTCGAAGTTCAACTTGCGCGTCGACGCCGCCGCGGCCTTCGCGAAGCATCCGGAGCTCACGGAGATTTTCGGTGAAGTCGCGATCCGCGAAGACAACGGCACGCTTCTAAAGGTGGTGCCTGTCACGCTCATCCGGGACGAGCCTCTACATGGGCGGCGGGCCCAAATGCTGGCGCTTGAGCCCGAGGACGGCCATCGCATTCATTTTCATGTTCCGGCTCCGGGCTTCGTGCGCGTTCGTGTGCAAACCGAAGGCGGCAATCCAGCGACGGTCCGGGTGAACGTGTATGACTCGGGCTTCAGGGCTGCCGCGTTCAACTCCGGCGACAAGACGCGGGATTATCTGTTTCGCGCCACCCGCCGCGGCTGGCATCAAATTGGAATCGCCCGCGGTGGCGGAAGCACGGCGCCCATGCGCGCGCACGTCACGCTCGAACCAGTCGATTTCAGTCTCGCGGATGCCGAGCTGGGCTCTGAGTTCGTCGTCGACTACGCCGGCGAAGAGGGC
>DASUEL010000069.1:0-6281 GCA_036275095.1 Bdellovibrionales bacterium | reverse complement strand
GGCGATTGCTTCAGAAAGCAGCTGGAGTAGGAATGATCAAGCTCGAAGAGATCAAACAGCTCCATCTCGAAATCACCACACGCTGCAATGCTGCTTGCCCCCACTGCGCCCGCAATATCTACGGAGCCATGCGGGACCCGTCGTTCGATCTCGCGGACATCAGTCTGGACGAGTTCAAAACGGCGTTTCCTCCGGCGTTCATTCGGCAGCTGAAGCATATTTTCATGTGCGGAACGTACGGCGAACCCACGCTGGCACCCGACTGCCTCGAAATTTGGAAATACATTCGGGAGAACAGCCATCCCGCGCTGACCAGCGTGTCGCTTCACACGAACGGCGGCACCAAGACGCCCGAATGGTGGGCGGAGCTCGCGAAACATTGCCGCCTAGTTTGGTTCGGCATTGACGGCCTGGAGGACACGAATCATCTCTATCGTCAGCACGTGAGCTGGAAGAAACTCATGGCGAACGTCAAGGCGTTCATCGGGGCGGGCGGTTACGCCGCGTGGGTCGTCAATGTTTATAAGCACAACGAGCACCAAGTCGAGGAGATGCGGGCGCTTTCGAAATCCCTCGGCTTCGTGAATTTCGTCGTCAGAAAGACGGCGCGTTTCTATCTGCCTCACGTCGGGCTGGTCACCAAGTTCCCGGTCTTTACGCCGAAAGGCGAGATCAGTCATTTTCTGGAGATGCCGACTCAGGCCGACCACTTGAACGTTCAGTTCTCGCAGGAGGAGCGATCGGAAGCCGAGCGCAACGACCAAAAGGCGTTCGAAACCAGCGCCGATTTCATCGAGCGGGTACGTCAATATAAGGTCGATTATAAAAAGAAATGGAAAGCAGGAGCGCTGACTGAGATTCCGCCGGTCTCGGAGGACGTAGCCAAGCGTTTCGACGGGAAGCCGATTTGCTGCAAAACCAAGATGAATAAAGAAATCTACCTGAGCGCCTCGGGCTTGGTCTGGCCTTGCTGTTTTTTGAGCGTTCACGAGTGGGGGCAGGGTTACCGTCAGGCCCAGATGGACCGCATCTTCGACCAAGTTGAGGATAAAATGGACTCGCTCAATATTCGCAAACACTCGCTTCGGGAGATCGTCGAGGGCGATTTTTTTCAGAAACACATACCCGAAAGCTGGAAGCAGCCGAAAATCGGGGAGGGGCGTATTTACGAATGCGCTTACTGGTGCCCGAAAGAAAACGGCTACTTCGACAGCCAAATGGAAAGCGCGCCCGCGGAGCAATCGCCTGCCACATAAGATCAAGTTCCCTTCTCGAAGCTCAGTCAAGAGCGCGCCGGCGAAACCCGTCGCTCTCTACGGAACTCCCCGCGCGGGGACGACCATGTTCTATGCGCTCATCGAAAGCCACCTGCGATCCACGCGCGGCGTGACCGGGCTCGAGGAATATTTCAACGTCCAGTTCAACGTCTATAAGGACACCGGCACGGGTATCGCGCGCAAGCGCCGCTCCACTGAAACGAGCCAAGTTCCACGCGCCGGGCCTGGCTACCAGGAGATCGTCGAACGCCGCATGCGCCTTCTCGAGAATTACGAAGGGCGCTATTTCTTCAAAGTTCTTACCCAGCAACTCACGGCACGGGATCTTTTCGCCTTAGCGGACCGGTACACCTTGATCTTCGTGGAGCGGCGGAACCTGTTCGAGCAGTTTTTGAGCTGGTGTATCTCCATTGAAACCAAAGTTTGGTACGCGGACTCGGAAGTGCCGGCCCCCGCACCGATGAGCTTGCAGCCGCCGAAGTCCGCGGCCGCTGATTTCGGGTTTCATATTCGGGAATACGCAGCGCTCAAGCAGGTGCTGCGCCCGCGGCACGTGATTGTTTACGAGGATTTTCTCGAACGGCTTGATCCAGCTGGTCTCCTGCTGAGTTTGGGCTTAGGAAACGTGTCTCAGCCTGACCAGCTGAGGTGGACGCTCCGGCAAAACCCCGCCGACAAGCTCACTCTGTTTCGTGAGCCGGGACGAGTGGTGAGCCTCTATCGCCAGTCGGCGCTTCAATCGCTTTTTCCGGTTCGGCCCTACGATATTGCGCCGCGCTGATCGCGGCGGCAGGTTGTTTGAAATCCGAAATCGAGTTTGCTTATACTGATCCCATGCAAAAAAAGAAGTGCCCTTGGGTCCTCTGGTTCGACGGTTCCTTCGAGTGGCCGAGCCACCAATATATCATCCCATCGGTGGTCAAGATGCTCGAGCGGGTCCCGGCGCGCGTGCACCGGTTCAAAGCCGAAGAGCTCGACCGAAAGACCGCGCGTGAGATCCAAGAGGGTGCGTCTTGCCTGATCTTGATCCCGCCGCTCAATCGCGGGCTGCAGCTGCTCCAGCAACTGCGTACTCAGTTCGGCGTGCACACACCGGCCATACTCATGGAGACGAGCCATCTGAACGCGCGCGGCCAGGTGTTTTTCGAGTATCATGAGATTTTGACTGCCGCTGATTCCTTCGTTGCGTGCGCTCAGCCGGGCTACGAGCTGCTGAAAGAAGCTCTCCAGGGCCATAAGCGCGTCTATCGCATTCCATGGCCGATCACCGCCGGAGACATGGGGCCGGTTCAGCCGCGCGTGCGTGCGGCCTTCCGCCGCTCGCTCGGGCTCAAGCCCGATGACAAGATGGTGGTTTTTTCAGGGCGACTGACGCCGCAAAAAAACATTCACGGCCTTCTTCATGCTTTGAAACTTGCACGTGAGAAGGTTCCCGATATTCACCTATTTCTGTTAGGCGATTTCGCCGATGAGGATTCGCCCTATTTGGGGCTCGTAAAACGGCGGGATTATGCCCGTGAAATTCTTCAGCTCGTGCGCGAGCTCGGGCTTCAAGACTACGTTCATTTCAAAGGAAACATTTGGCGGCGGCATTTGCGCTTCTTCATGGCCGCGGCCGACGTCCACGCCAGCCTGACTGTTTATTATCGCGAGGAATTCGGATTCGCCGTCGCGGAAGGCTTGACGTGCGGAGCTCCGACTCTCGTGACCGCGTGGGGCGGAGGGGCCGACGCAGTCCTGGGCGGAGGCGCGATGGGGGTACCCGTCGACGTCGGAAACAACGGCCCGCGCGCGGATATTCGTGGCGCGGCTCGTGCGCTGGTCGAGCTGATGGAGCCGAAGACGAATGAACTCTGGAGGCGCAAGGCGCTTGCCTATGCCAACTCCGAGCTGCGTGACGAGCGGGTTGCCGCAAAATGGCGCAAACTCACGGCGGCGTACGCGAACCCGGTGCGTCCGCGCGGCACCGCCGAGATTTCCACGAGGCTGTTTGAAACGAATTTCGAGTTGATCGCGAACTGGCCCGTCACGCATTCCGGGCGGGTTTACTGGACGCCTTCAGACTCCTATCTCAAATGGGTGCTCGGCACCTACGCCCTCGGGGGAGTGAAGTTGACGAAAGCGTCGAAGACCTACATCCATCCAGGGTTCGATCTGAAAACGGGCCGGCTGGGCGAGCCGATCGCGTTTCATCGTGAAATCAAAATCGCGCCTCGCGAGCGCGCCGATCTCAAGCGGCATTTCGGCCGCGACGGGCGCGGTTCGGTATCGTGGTCGGCGATCAAAGATTACGCGTGGGCTGGGCGCCTCAGGGACGCGGGCGTGCTTTTGAGTTTCTAAGCGCCTCCGACCAACGTCGGGCTCAGGTGTAAAGCGCGCCGTGCCGATACGGGATGTATGCGCTCAAAAATCGAGATTCCGCTCGTGGTGGTGCTTTTGTTTCTAGCCCCCTTCTTTTGGAAGCGGGCTGAAACGCCGCTGCGGGAGCCCGCAAGCGAAACGAAGCCCCTGACGGGTGCATCGGAACCACTGCCGGCGCCGCCGCTCGATCCGGACGCGGTCGAGGCCTTCAACACGTCGTCGCCCGCTCATGATGCCGGCCGCGCTAAATACACCGGCCCCACCTATCGCGCGGCGCTCGAGGCTGAACGGAGCTTTCTGCGCAACGAACTGAAGCTCACGCCGGCGGAGCTCGAGCAGGTCAAACTCGTGCAGGACCAACACCATTCCGAAGCCCGTAAGGCCCGGCGGATCGACCCGAGCTTTGATTACAAAGGCCGCTATCTCGATAAAGAGCGCGCGCTCGTCAAAATCATGGGCCCTGGCCGCTACGGCGAATACAAGCGCTTTCTCGAGTCGCAGGCGCAGGCGTCCCAGGAACGTTGAGCTGCGCCAAATTCATTGCAATTCGGACCGAGTCCCGGGACGATCGTGTTCATGAGGAAACGGAGTTCCTTTCGCCCCGCCATCATTTTCGCCAGCGAGGAATCGTCGTGGCAAAGCTGCAAGTCGATCGTGCGGAACTTGCTGGCTGCATACGAGCGCTTGCCGGAGATGGCGGGCGGGCGCCGGTTCCAATTCAATGACGACATGGGCGCGGTGAGAGAAACCGCGCTCCGAATTTTCGAGTTCGCGCCCGACAGGCTCGTGTTCGTCGATCACTGGCCCCATCCGCATCTGTTGATTCGCGCTCTGGCGGCGCTTTACGGCCGGCGCGCGCTCCCGCCGATCTATTTTCACGTTTACGGCGATTTCACGCTCTATGCGCGAGAGTGGCTCTCGATCGAGCCGATTCTCAAGAAAACGAAAGTTCGATTTATCTGCGCCTCGCGCCGCCAGCGGGCCCTCGTGCGGAGTTTTTGCGCCAGGAGCCCGGAAGCCGCGTTCCGGGTCTGCCATTTTCCGGTGGATCGCGCGCAATTCGGCTCGAAACCCGCGGCTCGCACCGAGTGGCGGGCGCGCCACGGGATTCGCTCCGATGAAACAGTCGTGAGTTATTCCGGGCGCATGTCGCTGCAAAAAAACGTTTGGGAGCTCACGCAGGAGGTTTACGAGGCCTGGTCGCAGGGGAACCGCAATCTTCGGCTCGTGCTGGCGGGCGGCTTCGATAACCTCGGCGCGCCGTTTTTCGGGATTGAGCTTTCGCCCGGCGCTTACTACCACTATTGGAGAACGCGCCTGAACCGGCTTCCAGCGGAGTTCCGGAGCCGCGTTCATTTTCTGGGTCATTGTTCTCTGAGCGAGCTCGACGGGGTCTACAACGCAACCGACGTCTTCGCGAGCCTGAGCCTGCATCATGACGAGGATTTCGGGATGGCGCCGGCCGAAGCGCTCGCATCGGGTAGCGTGGCGGTTTTGAGCAGCTGGGGCGGGTATGCGTCGTTTAAGCTGAGCCCGGCGTCCTGTCAGCTCGTGCCGGTCAAAATCGGCGAGGGAGTTCTGGTTTACTCCTCCGCGGCCTTTCAAACTGGCCTCGATCGTCTGTCGCGCGCGCCGCAAGACGACCTTGCGCGTGCCGCGAGATCAAGCCGGTTTTTGGACGTCTTTTCGATCGAAGCGGCCTCGGCCATCTTATCGTCGGTTCACATTGAAAAATTGGGATTTAATTTCAAGGGATTTTCCTGGATCATGAGAAAGCAGGGGCGGCAGGAGCCCATCCGCTTTTCCGAAGGAATGCGAAAGGGAACGTTTTATGCAGAAATCTACAAGCACTACGCGCAAGAAACGCGGCGATAGGCCGAAGTTCAAGCCGGCGAATTGGTTTCACGCCCATCAGGAAGCCAAGCTCAAAATCGGCCCCGAGCCGACCGCCGGCGACAACGTCTGCACGCGCCTTTGGCCGGTCACGCGCGACTATTACTCGCCGGTCGAACTGATCTTTTTGTGCCAATCGTACGATCCGCTCCGCATGAATCAGCGCCCGCTTTGGCTTGCGCGCGACGGGCTCGTTCCGCTGCTCTGGTTTTTCAAGATGAATCCGGAGCCGGGGCTCTTTCAGCAACAGCTTTTGGTCCACGAGAGCCTGCAGTCGTTCGTGCCGCCTGCGTGGCGCGAAGTCACGGGCACCTATAAAGTCGTAAACAATCCCGCGCAGCCGGCGCGGCCCGCGACGTCTCTGCTCGTCACGAGCCTCGTTTCCGAGGCCTATTGTTCCGCGAAAGTCTTGCGCGCCGAGCTCGACGCCCTCAAAGCCCGTTACGGTGAAGCGGGGCTCAAAAACCTGAAAAAGTATTGTTTTCTCCCGTGGAGCTTTCACGGAAATAAGCCGGAGTTTCAAACTGAGTTCATCATCGAGATCTGCCGCGCGCTCGGCGCCGAAGACCTTCAGCCGCTCTCCTACGCGCGGCTCGACGCCATGGCGAGCTTCGACGGCACCGAAATCGTCGATCTGAATGAAAACCTGCTGTGCGCAGACAATTACCTGGTGCACACGCTTCTCCAGCGAGGCGCGCAGCTGCCTCACGCGCAGGCCGCCGGCACAGGCGGGGCCTTCGTGAGCCTGTC
>DASUEL010000068.1:0-3996 GCA_036275095.1 Bdellovibrionales bacterium | reverse complement strand
TGACCTGCATTCCGAAGCGCCTGATGTAACCCGTTTCGCATTCCATGGGGAAGGCACGCTGAGCCCTCGTGGCTCGCGTGCTTTGGAAGCTAAGGGGGGGGAATACAGGAGAGCGACTTTGTTTAAAGGGAACCGCGTTTTCTTATTGATACGAATTGGCCTCGCGATCGGCATCGCGGTGCTTTTGTATCAGTTTCCCTTTTATTATCTCGAGTCGGTCACCTACGACGCCCGCGTGCGGGCTCGCCCCACCCGTCCCGTCTCCGGTCATGTCGCCACGATCGCCATCGATCGAAGCACGTTCGCGCAGCTCCAGCGGCCGCCCGATGCCTACGACCACTACTATCTTTTGGAGGCGTTGATCGAGGATCAGCCCAAGGCGATCGTGTACCTGATCCACCCGACCGACCTCCAGGGCTCCGAGCAAGTTCGCGA
Source organism: Bdellovibrionales bacterium (assembly GCA_036275095.1). Classification (GTDB taxonomy): domain Bacteria; phylum Bdellovibrionota; class Bdellovibrionia; order Bdellovibrionales; family DASUEL01; genus DASUEL01. Next base: position 3,561 of record DASUEL010000068.1, on the reverse strand, counting down.
ACGCTGGGCCCAGCTGGCCAGCCGCTTTCCGAATTTTTATGTTTCAATCGACGATGTCTTCATCGAGGGCCAGGAGAACGCCCTACGCCTGCCGCCGCCGTATCAGAACGTGCAGGTCGGCGCGGGCCCTTTGACCGCCGACACCGTCAAATTCGCCGACGACGGCGTTACCCGCCGGCTCATGATCAACTACGAAAACCGTTTCTTGCTGCACGCGCAGCTCGCGCAGATGTTCAACGGCATCATTAAGCCCGAACAATACCGCGGCACGTTCGAGTTCAAAGGCTCGGTCCAGGCGTTCATCGACTACCATCCGGCGGGCACCTTTCAGCCGGTGAGCTTTCAAAACGTAGCCGAGAAACGCTTTCCGCGCGGTACGTTCAAAGACAAGGTCGTTTTCGTCGGCCTCGACGATCAGGTCAACGCCGACAATTACGTGCGCACGCCCTACTCGCGCGACGTTGCGGCCATGTCGAAGCTCGAGCTGCACGCCAACGTGATCGATACCCTCATCCGCAACAGCTCGCCGGTTCAGCTGCCGCAGGCCCTGAACCTGACGATGACCATCCTCATCTCGCTTTTGACGGTTTTCGTCGTTTGGGTTTTGAAGCCGACTCGCGGCCTGCTGATTCTGCTCGCCACCTTGATCGGCTACTCCCTGGTGGCTTATTTGTTGTTCGCGGCCTTCGGGCTTTGGATCGGAATGGCGCATCCGCTATTGGCGATTCTGATCTGCTACTATTTCTTCATTCCTTACCGGCTCATCAAAGAGAACCGCAAGAGCTGGGAGTACTACCAGAAGAACAAGCTCCTGACCCAGGTGGAGGAGCTCAAGACCAACTTTTTGAGCATGATGTCCCACGATTTGAAGACGCCGCTTGCGCGCATTCAAGGCATGGCCGACATCGCGCTACAAGACAACCACCCCATGAGCGATCAGCAGAAAGAAGCGCTCGTAAACATTAATAAATCGAGCGAAGAGCTGGGTTACTTTATCACCTCAATCTTGAACTTGAGCCGGGTCGAGAGCGAGGCGGTCAAACTCCACGTTCAAACCAAAGACATCAATGCGCTTCTAGAAGAAGTGATCAAAAAATACGAGTTCATGGCGAAGCAGAAGAATATTTCGATCATCACGGAGTTCGAGCCGATCTTCAGCTTCAAAATGGACGTCGATCTCATGCGCCAGGTCTTCGCCAACCTCGTCGAGAACGCCATCAAGTACAGCCCTGACGGAACCAAGGTCTTAGTGTCAACCGAAGAGGTTGACGGTCGCGTGCTTGTCCAAGTAGCTGATCAAGGTGTCGGAATTTCAGGAAGTGAAATAAATAACATCTTCCTGAAGTTCTACCGGAGCCAAAATGCCAAATCGTCCCCAATAAAAGGATCTGGCCTTGGCCTCTATCTTGCTAAGTATTTCGTAGAACTGCATAACGGGGACATTGCAGTCGAGAGCGTAGAGGGGCAAGGATCGACATTCACGGTCGGATTGCCCATGGAACAAAAAACTCTTTCGGGGGAGTCATAAGATGCTCAAAGTCTTAGTTGTCGACGATGATGCAGGGTTGAGACTGACGGTCGCCACCACGCTGAAAAACACCGGCCGCTTCGAGGTCGAAGAGGCGTTTGACGGCCAAAATGCGATCGAACGCGTGAAAGCGGGCCAATTCGATGTCGTGATCCTCGACGTCGATATGCCGCGCTTGAACGGCCTGCAAGCCCTCAAACTCATTAAAGAACACGATCCGCGCATCATCGTGCTGGTCCTCACGGCCTTCGCGAACATCAACGACGCGGTCGAAGCCGTCAAACACGGCGCCTACAACTACATTTCAAAGCCGGTTAAGAGCGAAGAGCTCGTCGGCCTCGTCGACAAGGCTCTCGAAGCCTACGCGATGATCTCGAGCGTCGCGGCATCGAGCCCGATTCTGATCGAGAGCGGCCGCAAGTTCATCGGCAACACGGCCGAGATGCAGAAAGTTTTCAACATCATCAACAAACTGTCCCAAGTTGACACCGCCGTTCTCATTCGCGGTGAAAGCGGCACCGGTAAAGAGCTGGTGGCGCGCGCGATCCACTACAACTCGGCCCGCAAAGACCAGAAGTTCGTGGCGATCAATTGTTCGGCGATCCCCGAGAACCTTTTCGAGTCGGAGCTTTTCGGCCACGAGAAGGGTTCATTCACCGGCGCCGATTACCGTAAAGTCGGTAAGTTTCAGTTCGCCGAGGGCGGCACGCTGTTTTTGGACGAAATCGGCGACATGCCGGTTCTGATGCAGGCGAAGCTCCTCCGCGTGCTTCAAGAGAAGAAGTTCACGCCCGTCGGCTCGCTCCGCGAGCTCGATTCGAATGTGCGGGTGATCGCGGCCACCAACAAGCCGCTCGAGAAGATGATCGAAGAAGGCACGTTCCGCGAAGACTTGTTCTATCGCTTGAACGTCATCCCGATCTTTTTGCCGCCGCTCCGCGACCGCAAACAAGATCTCGACTATCTCTGCCAGAACTTCATCACGAAGTTCAACCAGCTGCACGCCAAGAAAATGATCGGCATCTCGCCCGAAGCGATGAGCTGCCTCAAGAAGTACAGCTGGCCCGGCAACATTCGCGAGCTCGAAAACGTGATCGAGCACTCGTTCGTGCTCGAGGAGTCGAATCGTCTGACGCTGAAATCGCTCCCTGAGAAGATTCTCAAAGAAGTGAACCTGAGCGAAGTCGATCGCGAGACCAATGCCGCAGTCAACCTGGCCACCGGCACGACCGCTGCGGGTACCGAGACGCCGGTCACGGGCCCCGCTGAAATGCCGCGCGAGCAGCTCGACTTCAACAAGCAAAAAGAGAACTTCGAAAAGGAGTTCATCATCATGGCGCTCAAGACGTTCAAAGGCCGCATCAATCAGACGGCGCTGCACGCGAATATCCCGAAGAAAACACTGCTCAGAAAGATTGAGAAGTACGGGATCAATCCGCGGGATTATATTGAGCCCAAGCCGTAAATTGGATTGAGCTTGACGTGTGAATGATCAAAAACGGGCCCTTTGGGCCCGTTTTTTTTATGCCTGCGCGCGATCGGCCCATTCGGACTGGCAGGCGGGCAGGCAGGCAAACGGGCATTCGGGCAGACTGTCCTGTTACTGACACCGATCACCGGCCACTGAAGCTGACGACTGGGGGCCTCGCAAGAAAGGCCCACCTCAGCGGTGGACCAATCGATATAGGCAGCCGCCGACTGCGTCGGCGAGTTTGAACAGGTCGTGCATTTTATTAATGTGCAAAATAGCCTGCGTTTCACGACAGCTTGCCAACGCCATCTCGTAAAAACGTTTTCGGTCGGCGATTGATGACTTCGCGGAACCTTCAGCCACATTGAGCGCGATACTTAGACTGGCCCGGTCTAGCTGGGAGCGGGCGGCACCCTTTACCGCGGAGGCTTTGCACTTCTCGTGGAGTTCGACGGCCAAATTCAAGTGTAGTTAATGAACCATTTCTCACATTTTACGTTTCAGTTGGTTCAGTGGTCAGCTTCAGTGGTCCGTTATCAGTATCAGTCCAGTTTGCCTGATT
>DASUEL010000067.1:0-3311 GCA_036275095.1 Bdellovibrionales bacterium | reverse complement strand
AGACCGGCGAGCTCTTGCCGAAATCGACCCTCGAGTCGATCGAGAATACGGCGGTCGCGCTCAAAGGCCCGATTTCCACGCCCGTGGGCGGCGGGTTCAAGAGCCTGAACGTGACTCTGCGGCAGCACTTCGACTTATACGCGAACGTGCGCCCGGTGCGCAGTCTCCCCGGCGTCGTCACGCCCTTTCACAACGTAAACCTCGTGATCGTTCGCGAGAACACCGAAGATCTTTACGCCGGCATCGAGCGCAAAGTTGACGAGAATACCATGGAGAGCGTGAAGCGCATCACCCGTCGTGGCAGCGAGCGCATCTGCCGTTTCGCCTTCGAGCTCGCAGGCCGAATCGGCGTCTCGAAAGTCGCGGCCACGCACAAAGCCAACATCATGAAGCTTACCGACGGCATGTTCCTCGAGGTCTTCCGCCATGTCGCGGCCGAGTACCCGCAGGTCCAGGCGCGGGACGTGATCATCGACAACTGCTGCATGCAGCTCGTGATCAACCCGAACCAGTTCGACATCATCGTGACCGAAAACCTCTACGGCGATATCTTGAGCGACCTCTGCGCGGGCCTGGTGGGCGGTCTCGGAGTCGTCCCCGGCGCCAACATTGGCGAGAAGGCCGCGATTTTCGAAGCCGTGCATGGCTCGGCGCCCGATATCGCAGGCCGCGGTCTCGCGAACCCCACGGCGCTGCTTCAAAGCGCCGTGATGATGCTCCAGCATCTGGGCGAGCTCCCGAGGGCGGAACGCATCATGAAGGCGCTGAATGTGGCGCTTTCTGATCCATCGCGCCGTACCCCCGATCTCGGCGGAAAAGGCACGACCACGTCATTTACCGACGCAATCCTTGAAAATCTTTGAGTTGTAGCCCAAAACCTTCTGATGAAGACGGTTTTGGTATTCGGCTCAGGCGGCGGCCTGGGCCAGACATTCATGAGACTCCGGGGCCCCGGCTACCACCTGATGGGCCTCAATCACGCGGAGGCCGACGTCACCGACCCGTTCGTGATTTCGCGCGTGCTCGAGCAAATTCGCCCGCAGATCGTCATCAATGCCAGCGGCTACACGGCGGTTGACAAGGCCGAGAGTGAGCCCGACGCCGCCTACTCTGTCAATGTGACCGCCGTGGCCCATCTGGCCAAGGCCTGCGCGAAACGCGACATCCAGCTCGTCACTTATTCGACCGATTACGTCTTCTCGGGTGAAGACCCCGGCCGCCCACTGACCGAGCGCGACCGGCCCGGCCCGCGCTCCGTCTATGGACGCACGAAATTAGAGGGCGAGCAACGGGCACTCGAGCATGAAAACGCATTGGTCATCCGTACGAGCTGGCTTTACAGCGAAACCGGTAAGAGTTTTCCGAAGACCATTCTGACGAAGGCCATAGCCGGTGAGCCGCTTCGAGTCGTCGACGATCAAGTCTCGTCACCCACGTTCGCGGCCGACCTTGTCTTCGCGACATTATCGTTTCTCGAGGCAGGAGCCAGCGGGCTTTATCACTATTCCTGCGCGGGCGAGGCCAGCTGGCATGAGCTGGCGTGCGACGCGATCGACGCCTACAACGAAGTGATGAAAGCCGAGCTGCCGCACCCGACGGCGATCAAAACATCCGACCTCAAACTCGCGGCGCCGCGGCCCGCGTATTCGGTTTTAGACTGCGAAAAGGCCCGTGCCTTGCTTGTCCCGCAGCGCCACTGGAAAGAGGCGTTGAAAGATTTCGTCGTGCGGCTATACTCCAGCACATGACATACCAACCTAAAAAGATCCTGCTGACCGGCTGCGCCGGTTTCATCGGCTCCAATTTCTTGCGCTGGCTGCTCCAAAAAGACGCGAATGTGCAAATCACCCACCTCGACGCGCTCACCTACGCGGGCAACCTCGAGAGCATCAAAGACGTGCTTGACAATCCCCGGCACCGCTTCGTGAAGGGCGACATCCGGGACGCCGCGCTCGTCAAACAATTGGCTTCCGATGCCGACACGGTCATCAACTTCGCGGCTGAAAGCCACGTCGATCGCTCGATCGACGGGCCTCGCGCCTTCGTCGAAACCAACGTGATCGGCACGTTCAACCTGCTCGAAGCCGCGCGCGCCAAAGGCGGCGTACGTTTCGTGCAGATCTCAACCGACGAAGTTTACGGCAGCCTCGGCGACGAAGGAAAATTCACCGAAGAGACGCCGCTTGCTCCCAACAGCCCCTACTCCTCGAGCAAGGCGTCCTCCGACCTGCTGGTGCGCGCGTACCACCACACTTACGGCCTCGATACCGTTACCACGCGCTGCTCGAACAATTACGGCCCGTATCAGTTTCCCGAAAAATTGATTCCGCTCATGATTCAAAATGCCTTGAGCGACAAGCCGCTCCCCGTGTATGGCGACGGCTTGAACGTCCGCGACTGGATCCACGTCAGCGACCACTCTGCCGGCGTTTGGGCCGCGGCCCCGCGCGGGCGCCCGGGCGAAGTGTACAACCTGGGCTCCGACAACGAGTGGCCCAACATCGACATCGTGAAACGCCTCTTGGCCATTCTCAAAAAGCCCGAATCGCTCATCAAGTACGTTAAAGACCGGCCCGGCCACGATCGCCGTTACGCGATCGACGCCTCTAAAGCGCATCGTGAGCTCGGATGGCGCCCCCAGACCGATTTCGCGACCGGCCTCGAAGCCACGGTAGAATGGTACTTAAGCAATCGCTCGTGGGTCTCGTCAGTCACCTCCGGCGACTACAAGACCTTCTACGAGCGCTGGTATCGTGAGCGCGCGTAAACCGGGAGCTCGCGGCTTCTCGATGATCGAGGTTCTCATCGCCGGAGCCCTTGGAGTCGCCGTGATGATAGGCCTCGCACAATGGTTGAGCACCAACCGCGCGCAGAACAAGACCTTCACCCAAACAGTCGAGTGCCAATCGTTCATCGACAACCTCTCGGCCATCTTCCGGGGAAACGAAACTTCGAAGCGTATTCGCAATTGGATCCCGACGGAGCTCGGCCGCCTTCGCGCCCCCGGCGATACGATGGATCACGCCCAGATCACCGGCGGATCGAGCCAGGTCGACCCCGAAAAACTTCTGAACTCGCAAAACATTCTGAGCACGACGACTTGGGCCATGCATCTTTACAACTCTCATACGCCGGCTATTTGCACGGGAAACACGGGAAAGATCTTCCGCGGCGAGGAGCTGGCCGGGTTCTTAAAAGGCCTCGAGCTCCTCACATACGGCGGCGAGCGCCCCCCCGGCCTCGAGGAGATTCGGGTTCTGCTGAAGCCCTGGTATTTCAATCCCGATGAGGCCAATGCCGCCGACGCGCCC
>DASUEL010000066.1:0-4298 GCA_036275095.1 Bdellovibrionales bacterium | reverse complement strand
GGGCACCGCGGAAGCTTTACACTTCTCTTCCCGAATTGGTTTAGCTCACGGTTTAGCAATCATTTGCGCAAACCACAAGACGCAAACGCCGCGAGCCATACATTGTTAAAACTTTTTAAGTTTGGAGATCCTCGGGGATTTGCCCGCTTTGAATCGCCTTGGAGAGCTTCAGGTGCTCCGGGTGGCCCAGGATCTTGGCCACCTCGGCCATATCGAGCGGCTCGGGCCGACGGATCTTCTTCTTCATGCTGAGAACTCGGTTATACCGGTCGTTCACGATCTCTTCGGCCAACTTGCCGTCTGTGACGGCTCTTTCAACCGACGCGAGAGCGAGCGGTGGCTTGTCGGGCTCATTGCAATACAAGAGGATGTCATTGCCTGCTTGAAGCGCTCTCACCGGAATGAAATCGGCCGGATAATGATTGGCGAGCGCTTTCATATCTAGGTCATCGGTGATCAGAAGATTTCGATAACCGAGCTGCTTGCGCAAAATGTCTTTCAAGAAAATTTCTGAAAACGTAACAGGCCACTCGGGGTCGATTTTCGGGAACTTAAGATGACCCGTCATGACGAGATCGAGGCGCGCGCGAAATGCTTTTTTGAACGGGGGCAGTTCGACATCCATGAGCCGTTTGAGATCAATGTCGTTTTCGACGGGCAGATCGAGGTGGCTGTCGATTAGCGTGTTACCATGGCCCGGAAAATGTTTCGCGCAAGGAATAATGTCGGATTTGATGAAGCCGCGAACGATGGCCGACGCGAGCTTCGCGACACGTTCGGGGTCTGTGCCGAGCGAGCGGTCTCCAATGATCTCGTTTTTCGGGTTGGTCAAAACATCTACGCACGGAGCGAAGTTCACATTGATGCCGATTGCATGAAGCTCGTGCCCCATGGTTTCAGCGAACTTGAATCCGAGAGTCGCAGAATCGAGGTCGCCTAGTACGCGCATTGGGGGCCATTGCGTGAACGGCGCCTTTAGGCGGGCGACGCGGCCGCCCTCCATGTCGATGCCGATCAAAAACGGCGCTTTGTCGATCATTTTGTGGCGCAAATTCTGAATTTCGAGGGTGAGCGCGTGAACCTGTTTTGGGCTTTCGACGTTTCTTGAAAACAAGATGATACCGCCGACGTTGTTGTCGACGATGAATTTTTTCTCGTCGTCGGTCAGCGATTGGCCCTGGATGCCCATGAACAGGATCTGGCCGATTTTCTGCTTGAGAGTGGCGCCCATGCGTAAAAAAAGAATCCCATAGAATATAAACCGACTCAAGTCTTAGTTCTTTTCGGGTCTAGCAAATCACGAAGTCCATCTCCGAAAAGATTGAATCCCAAAACGAGTATGAAAATCGCCAGGCCCGGAAAGAAGCTCAAGTGCGGCGCCTCAATGAGCGCTCGTCGTCCTGCATTGAGAAGCGAGCCCCAAGTCGGCTCGGTCGGAGGCGCTCCCAAACCCAAAAAGCTCAAACTCGACTCGGCCAAAACAGTGCCGGCCATTCCAAATGTAGCTTGAACCGTCAGCGCTCCGACGAGATTGGGCCAAATGTGAAACACGAGAAGTCGCGCCGGTCCAGCTCCCGTGGCGCGCGCTGCTAGTACATAGTCGCGCGCTTTGAGATGAAGAACTTCGCCGCGTACGAGGCGCGCATAGCCGGTCCAGCCCGTGAGACACATCGCCAGAATGAGGTTCTGCAACGATGGACCCATAACGGCCACCATCGCAATGGCAAGCAAGAAACCCGGAAACGCATGGAGCATGTCGATTGTTCGCATGAACGCAGTGTCGATCCAGCCCTCAAAATACCCCGCCGCAGAGCCGACGAGCAGTCCGATCAATCCGCTGATCGTGACCACGATGAACGCGACCGACAGGCTGATGCGCGCGCCGAATACCACTCGCGAAAAAACGTCGCTGCCGTTTTGATCGAGCCCGAATATGTGATCGGCTGAGGGTGGTTGAAATTGTTGGGGCAGACTCATCGCGTAGGGGTCATGGCTCGTCAGTGCTGGTGCCAGAATGCCCGCCAGTGCGACGATGAGAATCAGCGACGCCCCGAAAATCGTGAGCTTCATGCGGGCCTCAGTTTTGGATTTGCCCAAAGGTACGCGAGGTCGGTCAGCAAGTTCACGAACACATAGGTCATAGAAATGAAAAGTACGCACCCTTGTACGAGAGGATAATTGCGCTGCTGAATCGATTGAAAGAAAAGCGTGCCGATTCCGGGCCAGTCGAAAATGGTTTCGGTGATGACCGCGCCCGTCAGCAGCGATCCGAACTGAAGGCCGAGTATGGTGATCACAGGCATCAGCGCGTTTCGAAGGCCGTGCTTGAAGTAGAGTGAAAACGAGCTCAGGCCTTTGGCGCGCGCCGTGCGGATGTAATCTTCATTGATAACTTCGAGCATCGATGCGCGGGTCATGCGCATTAGAATGGACGAGAGCGCGAGGCCCAGGCTCACGCCCGGAAGCACGAGGCTTTCGATTCCACCGCGCTCGCTGACGGGAAGCCAGCCAAGCTGGATCGAGAATACCAAGATCAGCATGGGCGCGAGCCAAAAGTTCGGAACCGAGATGCCGAGCAGGCCGAAAATGAGTGCCGCGCGATCGGCCCAGCGGCCACGTTGAATGGCTGCAATGACTCCGAGAGGAATTCCCGCGAGCACGGCGATGCTGATCGCGGCAAGCGTGAGCTCGATCGTCGCGGGTAATCGCGCGAGGATCTCGTCGAGAACGGGTTGGCGGGACATCAGTGACGTGCCGAGGTCGAGGTGCAATAGATTGCCCAAAAAAGAAGTGTATTGCTCCAACAGCGGGCGTTCGAGCCCCAGGGCCGCTCGCAACGCCGCTTTGTCGGCGGCCGATGCCGTCTCGCCCAACATGATGTCGACGGGGTCACCTGGAACGAAGTGAATCAGCAAGAACGTGAGTGTCGAGACCCCAAAGACAACCGGAATCGTGGCGATTAGTCGTCTAAGGATAATTCTAATCATTCGGTCGTCGTCGCGCTTTCTTGGCCTTTTGAGCCGGGCTTAGTGATGATGCCCTGGCCGGGCGCAACGCCTGCGCCTTTCACCGGCTCCTCGGGTTTGGCATCTACCGGCTTCGCGGGCTCGGGAGCGGCGGGTTCCCCGCCTTGAGCGAGCGGTGATGAGGCCAGCGTGCCCGCGCCTGGAACGGTGCCGAAAAGCGTTCGTATGCTCTTCTCTTCGAGCGGGATGCTCTTGCGTGCATCGTCAGCCGAAGTTGCGAGCTCGCTTACCAGATGAAGCACTGGTGTCTTGGTGTATGTGACTTCACCTTTCGCCGTGACGTGGTTAATAAACTGAATATTCTTAAAGGTGTTTAGGATTTTGAATACCTCGACGCCGTTCTGCTTGGTCGTTTCTTTGATGAAGGCCTTGCCGTTGTAGGCCTCACCATCTTCCTCTGCGATGGCTTGATACTCATAGTTGTTTCCGACCTTGATGCCTTCCTTATTCTGCAGCATCAGATAAACAAGAAACGTGCTGAGAAACGCTCCCTTCGGAAGAACTTTGTCGATCTTTTGAACTTTACCTTCCTCGCTTACAGTCGCGACGATTCGCAGCCCTTCGGGCGTCTTGTCGATTTTGGCTTTCGTTTTCGTCGGCTTCTTGGCCGGCGTTCCGCCCTCGAAAACGGCGTCGATAACTTTGGTTTTTTTGCCGACTTTCGATGTGTATTGGTAGGAAATCGGAGTCAAGTTTTCTGCGGCCTTGGCGCGCACGGCTTCGGTGACTTCGTTGCCGAACGCATTCGTCTTGAGAAAGTAGGTCGATGTGAAAATGCGGGTCTTTGGGTCGACTTCATAGCGTTGGACAACATAGCCCACGTGTTGGCCGGCCGATAGCACGCGGTACCAGCCTTCGAAGAGAGTGTCGGCATGAGCGTTGGTCGTGGCGATGAGCACGAAAAGCGCGAGTAGTTTGATCATGTTGTTCATCCGATCGAGTGAGGTCGCGACATAGGTCGGGTCGCGAGAGTTTTTCAGATTTTATTTTAGCACGACACTGATGTCTGTCCACTTTTGCACGGTCGTGAACTGCGCTAGAATTTCAGTTGCCGCCGAGAGGAACAACGTGAACACCACGACAAAAGTAAGTGCTGCATCGATGTGGCGAAGTTCGCGCTCATACGCGATCGTTTCGAATCGTCGCGGCCAGATGGCGTTGTTCGTGGCGCTGTTGTTTCAAATCCTATTCGTGTTCTTTGCCATGGTCGTGAACGTGGGTCTTCTGGTTCACGACAAGATCAATCTGCAGAATTCGGTCGATCTCGGCGCG